>JBJOEQ010000069.1:0-46790 GCA_046049195.1 Actinomycetota bacterium
CACCACCAATCACTTCTGACCCACCAGATCATCACTGGCACCGTAGACTCATTTTGCCAGTATTTTCTCCGCAGTCAGTTGCCAAGTTTGAGCAGGGAACGCGCGACTTGTGTAACCAACTGATTGATGAAGTGATTGATAAAGGTACTGCCGACGCGGCGGCGGATTATGCACAACACATTCCTGTGCGCGTGATCGCAACTTTGCTCGGCGTGCCACTCGAGATGGAATCTGATTTCACTGCGTGGGTGCGTGCGGCACTTGAAAACATCTTGGATGCAGAAGGACGTAAATGGGCTCGCAAGAACATCATTGAGTTCTTTTTGGCGCAAGTTGCAGAGCGCAAACAGAATCCTCGCAAAGACGACTTCATTACCGACTTGATGAACACCGAAGTTGAAGGCAAGGTTGTGCCAATCGAGTACGTGCTCGGTGTTTGCAACTTGATGCTTGTCGCCGGAGTTGACACCACGTGGTCTGCAATTGGTTCATGCATGTGGCACATGGCCCAGCACCCAGAACACCGCAAGCAATTGCGCGACAATCCAGACTTGTGGCCAACAGCTATTGAAGAGTTATTGCGCATGTATGCGCCAGTGACGATGGCACGCATTGTTGATCACGACATTGAGTTTCAAGGTTGCCCGATGAAAGCGGGAGATCGAGTGTTGATGGCTTTCCCTGCAGCAAACCGTGATCCGCGACAATTTGAAAACCCTGATGAAGTGATTCTGGATCGAGAGCACAATCGCCATGTTGCATTCGGCTCTGGTATTCATCGTTGTGCCGGCAGCAACCTGGCGCGACTTGAAGTGCGCGTTGCATTGCAGACGTGGCTAGAAAGAATTCCTGAGTTTGAACTCGTTGATAAAACTGATGTGACGTGGGCGGGTGGCCAAGTGCATGGCCCGCGCAAGTGTTTAGTGACTTTCTAGAGAGTGGTGACCTTCAACATCAATTTTTGGCAATAGACGGTTCATCCACGCTGGAATCCACCAGTTGCGATCACCCAAGAGTTCCATTGTTGCTGGCACTAGCACCATGCGCACGATTGTTGCATCAATGAAGACTGCAATCGACAGACCGAGGCCAAAAAGTTTCAGTTGTCGGTCGTAGCCGAGCACGAACGAACCGAACACAAACACCATGATCAACGCAGCGGCAGTAATTACTCGAGCAGTCGCAGCAAGACCATCGGCGACCGCTGAAGCGTTGTCGCCCGTGCGGTCGTATTCTTCCTTGACTCGCGAAAGCAAAAACACTTCGTAGTCCATTGACAAACCGAAGACGATTGCGAACAACATCATTGGCGCCCATGACTCAATTGGGCCGGCCTTGCCAACGCCGATGAGCGAAATGCCCCAGCCCCATTGAAAGACGGCAACGAGTACGCCATAAGCCGCACCGATGGACAACAGGTTCATGATTACTGCTTTGAGTGGCACGAGCAAACTGCGAAATACGGCCATCAACAACAAAAACGAAAGTGAGAGCACACCGATAAATAGATACGGCATGCGCGAACCAATTGCCGTTGCAAAATCTGCGCCAGACGCGGTGAAGCCACCGACTTTTGCATCAACACCAGTTGGTGGGATGACATCACTGCGCAAATACTTGACAAGTTCGTATGTGGCCGCATCTTGAGGTGCGGTGTTTGGGTATGCAATGACTAGCGAGAGTGATCCATCGGCAGATGCAGGCGTGCTTTGAGCAAAAGCAATTCCCTTTGTTGATTGTAGCGTGCCTACAAACGCGGCAAGTGCATCAGGGTTTGTCGCAGTATCACCCTGCACGGTGATGTAAAGAGGGCCATTAAATCCTGGACCAAAACCGTCTGCGAGCATGTCAAACGCCTTGCGCACAGTCGTAGTTGTCGGTGCATTGCCGTTATCGCCAAAGCCGAGGCGAATAGATGCAAGTGGGGCTGCCAAAACGAGCAGAATTGCGGTTGCACTGAGTGCAGCTGACCAAGGACGACGCTGAATAAAACGACTCCAGCGATACCAAAATGTGAGTTCCTTGGCTTTTTTCAATCGATGTTTGATTGGAGTGCGCAACGGCTTGATCACCAAACTGATGAGTGTGACGCCAACGGTGATGGCAAGACCCACCAAGAAAATCTTTATTGAGTGATTGATTACTGCTATGAGAGAGATCAATACGAAAGCAACGAGTGCAACGAGGGCGGCACGAGTTGTGACGTTGACCCGATGTTTGACCACTGCAAGTAGGGCTGGAAGAAGTGTGATTGACGCAATAATCATCAAGAGCACACCGACTACTGCGCCGATTGCTAAGCCGCGAGCAAATGCAAGACCCATTAAAAATAGTCCAAGTAATGAAATAATCACGGTGATGCCAGCAAAAATCACAGCCCGACCAGAAGTGTCAACCGCGTCAACGACCGCATCTTCGACGCTGAGGCCGTTCTCAAGTCCTTCGCGATAACGAGTCACGATAAATAGTGCGTAGTCAATGCCTACGCCTAGTCCAATCATCGCAACGAGTGATGTGGTGAAGTCGGGCATGCCCACGAAGTGGCTGAAAATAGTGACGAGTGAAGTGCCTGCACCGAGACCAATCAACGCCGTGCCAATAGGCAAACCCATCGCGAGCACCGAACCAAATGCAAGAACCAAAATGATTATTGCTGCAAGTAGTCCGTACAGTTCGCTGGCTGGCAACTCAAACACAGCAAAGATTTCCCCTCCATATTCAATCTGAACACCATCAAGACGGAACTTCTTCCCAATTTCTTGGATTTCGGAACCAAGTGAGATCAATTCATTTTGCGAGCGCATTGTGACGTCAATTGACGCAAAGGCAGTTGTGCCTGTTGGGTTGATCTTGCCTGGGGTATCGAAGGGGCTTGATACAGCAACTCCCGGAATTTGGGCAACTTGGGTAAACAATTCAGTCATGGATGATTTGATTTCATCGGATGTGACTCCGTTGGGCGAAGTGAACACAATTTGCCCGCTGAAACCAGCAAGATCAGGGCTATTCGCTGTGAGGAGTTCGCGCACATCATTGGATTCGCTTTTTGGAAGCTCAAACTGTGTTGCGAAATTCGGTCCTAACGAAGCCGAGATTGCACCGAGTGCGATGACGAGCAGTAGCCAAAATCCGATCATCAATCGACGGCGACGTACCGAAAAACGAGCAAGACGAATCAACATGTGGGGGATTCTTTCGGGGGGTAATGCAAGCTGATCTTGCGCATGAACAAATTAAAGGTTAGTCAGACACGCATATTCTGATGGGCCACAAACCCGTGGCATTGTTCACTAGCAATTTGAAAGTGAAAAACTATTTGTGCCACGAGACATCCGTGGGCCACTCACCAATGCCACCTTGTTCGATCAGCATTCCTGACAGGGTGCGGTTTGTGTGACGCGATCGCCAGACCAGCATGTCTTGAGCCATCGCCAATGTTGATACAGGGTCATAACTGTATGTGCGCCAGGTGTTGTCAGCCGCAAGGTCGAACGAAAGTGACGAGCCGTTACCAAACTGCACATATGCGCGGTCGTCATACACGCGAGTTGCGAGATTCTGTTGCTCGAGGCGTTGATCCCACGGCCAGTCCCTCGCACCCATGCGGATGAACACCGAACGCCAGTCGTATTCGTATGTCGCTGCGTCACGCCACATTGCCGGCGTTGTGCCAGTAAGAAATGGCGTGAGAGGTAGTCCGTCGCATTGCAATGGAACAGGTTGGTCGAGCGCATCGGCGATTGTTGGAAGGATGTCTGTATTTTCCGTGAACTTGTCAACGACAGTTCCGTGCTGTTGTGTATTGCGCGGGTCGCGAACGAGTCCGAGAATGTGATAACTCTGCGGGAAGAAGCCAAGTTTCTCTTTGAGACCATGATCACCAAGCTGCTCGCCGTGATCGGCTGTGATGATGATCATGGTGTTTTCCCACATGCCCAACTCGGCAAGTTTGTCCCATACGCGACCAAGTTGTTCGTCGACGTCACTGATCATTCCGTAATACTGCGCGCGCATGTGGCGCTTTCCCGTTTCGTCGAGTGGTGCAGATGCGTCGGCGAGTTGCAAAAACATTTCGTGCGACGGGTGCAGATCGTCACCGTGCGGAATCGGCAACTCGACATCGGCCGGGTCGTATGCAGTGGCCCATTTGCCTGCAGCAGCGTAAGGAGGGTGTGGTCGTAAGTAACTAGCGTGTGCAAACCACGGGCCATTTTGTTGGTCGAGCCATGCGAGTAAGTGGTCGGTCAAAAATGCAGAGATGCCAAATTCGGCAGGACGATCTGGTTCTGTCCGAAGAACCTTCTGGGCGTCCATCGGAACATCGAAACCATTTGCACGCAAATGCTCGATCCACAACTCATGATTTTCGGGAATAAAAAGTTTGCAGTCGAACCCAGGAAGTACGCCTTCAAATGAGTTGAGTCGCCAGTCATCTGGCCCAGTTGCGTCACGCGGATCAATCGCTTGATCGGTGTATCCAAAAAGTGCAGGCGAGTAACCAGCGCGTTGTGCGAGCAACGCAACATTGTCAAAACTTCTGTCAAGAGGGGTTCCGTTGGCAACGACACGGTGATTCATTTGATACATGCCCGTGTACAAACTGGCGCGTCCAGGCGAACATGGTGCGCACTGGCTGTAGTGCTTGGTCAGTCGCACGCCCTGTTTGGCGAGGCGATCCAAGTTGGGCGTTTTGACAAGTGGATGGCCAGCGACAGAGAGGCAATCGGCACGAAATTGATCCAATGTGATGAGTAGGACATTGAGTGACATCAATGGTGAAGCGTAGTGTGAATGGCATGAATGACGGATTGCCGATGAGTGAAATTATTGCCACTGGCACGGGAGTGCGCTTGAGGGCGGTGAGGTGGGGAGACCCAGCAACTCATTCGGGTAAGCCAATTGTGTTGGTGCATGGTCTGGCATCCAATGCCATGTTGTGGGAAGGTGCGGCGCTTGCACTCGTGAAACTCGGGCATCCTGTCATCGCAGTTGACTTGCGAGGGCACGGCTTGAGCGACAAACCCGAAGATGGGTACGACATGAGTTCGGTGACAGAGGATGTGGCTGGATTGTTGGTCACAATCGCGCCTCGTGGTTATGCATTGCCTGTGGTGTGCGGGCAATCGTGGGGTGGAAACGTCGTTATTGAACTTGCTCATAAATATGCGCAATTTGTGAGCGGAGTAGTGGCGGTTGATGGTGGTTTTTTGGAATTGCAAAATCATTTTGCTGATTGGGACTCGTGTGCTGTTGCATTGCGTCCACCAAATTTGATTGGCACACCAGCAAAACAAATGCGTGCATACATGAAATCAGCGCATGCCGATTGGCCACAGACCGGAATCGATGGTGCAATGGCAAATATGGAACATTTGCCAGATGGCACGATAAAACCATGGCTCACACTCGAGCGCCATATGTTGGTGTTGCGTGGATTGTGGGAACACAAGCCGACCGCTATATATAACGACATCACCGTGCCAGTGATGTTTGTGCCAGCCGAGGGGCCAGGCGGGGTGTTTGCCGAAACAAAACGCAGTGCCATTGAGCACGCCGTGCAGTTAGTGCCAAAGGTGCGGGTTGAATGGTTCAGCCCAGCCGACCACGATCTGCATGCCCAATATCCTTCGCGCTTTGCCGAAGTTGTGCATGCAGCGATAACAGACGGATTCTTTTCATGACACTTCCTCGTATCTTGACCATCATGGGCTCTGGCGAAACCGCGCCGACCATGGTGACGACTCACCGCATGTTGGCAGCAAAGTTGCCAAAGCCTGCGCGGGCTACGTTGCTTGATACTCCGTATGGATTTCAAGAAAATGCCCCAGAGCTCGCAACAAAGGCAGTCGAATATTTTTCAACAAGCATCAACATCACACTTGATGTTGCTGGCCTGACACAAATGATCGGTGCTGACGCACTTGCTGTTGAGCGCGGCCTGCAATTGGTTGCTGATGCGCATTATGTATTTGCTGGGCCAGGTTCGCCAACATATGCCTTACGTCAATGGGCGGGTACTCCGCTTGCTGGTCTGCTCACCAAAAAACTCCGTGATGGCGGCATCGTCACATTTGCATCTGCTGCAGCGCTGACACTTGGTCGCTTCACGTTGCCGGTGTACGAGATTTACAAAGTTGGCGAGGAACCGCGGTGGCTTGACGGTCTCAACATCCTCGGTGAGGTGGGCATCAATGCTGCACTTATTCCGCACTACAACAACGCCGAAGGTGGTCATCACGACACACGCTTTTGTTACATGGGTGAGCGTCGCCTCTCAATGCTCGAGCGTGAGCTACCCGATGATGTCTATGTGCTGGGTGTAGACGAACACACCGGTGTGGTCATTGATGTAGATGCGCAGACAGCAACAGTGGTGGGTAAGGGCGTGCTCACGATTCGTGTGAAAGGTGTGTCGACCGAGATTGCAAGCGGCGAAGTGCTGCCCCTTGATCGCTTGCGCGAACCATTATTGAAAACCAAAAATATTGCACACTCTGGCGCGCCCTCGGTGGTGGCTAGCAATACCGCAACGAGCAATACTGCAACGAAACCTGCCGACACTTTCGACAGCAACTTGCGTCAAGCAACCGATCGACTCAACGATGCATTTGCGCAAGCAATAACTGCTGGCGACGCAGACTCTGCTGCACGTGCTGCACTCGATTTGGATGAAGCAATTGCCGGTTGGTCGGCCGACACAGTGCAAAGCGACGATGCTTCCCATGCCAGGTCGGTATTGCGCAGCATGATCACTCGACTTGCTGGTGCTGCTACTGGTGGCTTACGCGACCCACGTGAAGTCGTTGGGCCGTTTGTGCAGGTGTTGCTCGACTTGCGAGTTCAGGTTCGGGCAGACAAACGGTTTGACCTGTCAGACATGATTCGTGACCGGCTGGCCGAGATCAGCGTGGAAGTGCGAGACACGCCACAAGGCGCCGAATGGGGCTTTCGCAAATAGACCATTGCCGCACACATGTAGGTATGGCTAAAAATGTAGTTACAAATGAGCACATAATGTGCCTACAATCTGGGAATGGCAAAAAGCGTGCAAAATCAACGGGTAGAAGTTGGTGTTCGCGAGCTCAAAAGCAAACTGAGTCATTACATCGACTTGGTGCAGCGTGGCTCGGAGGTCATTGTGACTGAGCACGGCAAACCAGTCGCAACGTTGGCAGCGATCGATGACCTGACAAACAAACTTGACGACCTTGTTGCCTCAGGCCGATTGCGCCCACCCCTCAAATCCAAGAACCTCATTCATAAAAAGCCGTATGTGGCTCGCACGAGCGTGAGCGACATTGTTGTTGGCGAACGTCGATGAATTCATACTTCGACACATCTGCATTCGTAAAACTTTTCATCAACGAGCAAGGGTCAGATAATGTTCGAGCGTATTGGGATGAGTCTAAAATAGTATGTAGCTCGCAGATTGTCGTCCTTGAAACAGTTTCTGCGCTTTCACGTGCCCGGCAGATGAAACGAATAACGGGTGAAGAATTCAATAGATCAATGGCGAACTTGCAGGATCTTGAAGATGAAATTTATTCTCTCTCCGTAGATACTCAGGTCATCAACATGGCGTGCGAATTTGCAACTGACGAAGGATTGCGAGCATATGACGCATTGCATCTCGCTTCGGCAGTTTCAACATCTGTGGATGTGTTTGTTTGTACAGATCTCAAACTCTGTGCCGCCGCAATATCTAAAGGACTTGCTGTGTTTAATCCTGAAGCAAACTGATTGCTAGATGTGGCCGAGTGAGGCCATCTTCATTCGGTTGCGCGTGCCCGCAACGGCGTAGACAACGACAAACACCAATGCATCGAGCAAGATAATTGTGGCGCTCGCAGAAGTGTCAAGAAAATAACTGAGGTTCATTCCAACGAAACATGTTGAAGCACCAATAATCGGCGAGATCAACAACATGCGAGCAAAGCTGTTGGTAGTCATGCGTGCCGACGCAGCAGGGATTACTAATAGTGCAGAAATCAGCAATGTACCGATGACGCGCATAGTGACCAAAATGGTCAGCGACAACATTGCGAGAAGTCCTGCTTCAACAGCAGAAACATTGACTCCACTTACTTGTGCGACGTCGCGGTCAAATGTAGAAAACAACAACTTGCGGTAGCCAAGCACCACAACAACCAAACCAAGTATGGCGACGCCAGAAACTGCATAAATATCAACCATCTGCACGCCGAGCACGCTGCCAAACAGCACGGCTTCGATGCTCTTTCCGGCCTGACCGTAGCGATTCATGAGTGCCAAGCCGAGTGCAAACGATGCGGTAGTAACAACACCTATTGCTGCGTCGGCACCGAGCACGCGTCGCCTTGCAACGCGTGCGATGAGCAAACCCGAAATAACGCCCCATACGCCAGCACCCAGAAAAAAATTGATGCGCAACACTGCGCTTGCTGCAGCACCGCCGAACACGGCATGCGAGAGTCCGTGGCCGATGTAACTCATGCCGCGCAACACCACAAACACACCGAGAAGTCCACACAGCGCGCCGGCAATTGTCGCGACGATGAGTCCTTGCTGGAAAAACTGGAATCCGTAGGGTTCCATCAGATCTATCGCAAGAATCATTTGCCTTCACCTCGCATAGCAATGCGACCGTGATCAACTACGAGTGGCATGCCACCGTGCTCGAGTACTTCCATCGGTGCACCATATGTTTGTTCGAGAACTTGTGGAGTAAGAACTTGGCGCGGATTACCGTCGGCAATCACCTTTTTGTTGAAGCACACCAAGCGCGGCAAGTGGGCTGCCAAACCATTGAGGTCGTGGGTGGTGAGCAAAATCGTCAGGCCCTTTTCGTGCAGATCAGCAAGCAAGTGCAAAATCTCGTGACGCGTGCGCACGTCGACACCAGATGTCGGTTCGTCCATGATCAAGATGTCTGGTTGGCTAAACATGGCGCGTGCCAAAAAGACTCGCTGTTGCTGCCCACCCGAGAGTTCGCGAATGTGTCGGTGAGCAACATCGGCAATGCCAAGTCGGCCGAGTACCTCACGAACGGCATCGCGTTCACTTGTACTAATGCGCGGCCACCAACTGGATTTGGTACGGGTCATTGCAATTACTTCTTCGACTGTGACGGGGAAGTACCAGTCGACAGTTTCAACTTGCGGCACGTAACCAATCGTCAATTGTGGCTGCAACGTGATCGTGCCGTGTGCAACTGGGTGGGCACCCATGATCGCATTGAGCAGCGTGGTCTTGCCCGAACCCGATGGACCAACGATGCCTACAAACTCACCGCGTTGGATTTGTAGGTATACGTCTTCCAGCACGGGCGCATTGCCGTAGGTGCACGAGACATGCGAGCAGTCGATCAGGGGTGTTGATGTCATGAGAACCCTATTGAGGGTAGACCGCTGTGTCCATTGCTACATCACGCACATCCAAAGTTTTCAGTGCAGATGCGTCACCCCCGAGGGCTTCCACAATGGTTACAAAGTCAAAGCGCATCAGGCCGAGCCATGAGTGCTCGGCATCGCCTGGCTTGCCAATGAGGTCGTCATCGCGCAGCACATCCACATAACGCACGCCTGCTTCGGCACCAATTTGCTCGAGCACGGGGCTTGGGAATACTTCACTTCCAAAGATGGCCTTGATGTTTTCGGTTTTTACCTGATTAATGAGATCGCCGATTTCCTTTGGAGTCGGCTCGTTAAATGACGAAGGTTGCAATGCCCCAACAACGGTGTAGCCATAATGCTTTGCGAAGTACGCATACGCATCGTGGTACGTCACGAGTTTGCGCTGCGATTCAGGAATGGTCGCAGTTGATGTCACCATTGCCGCATCGAGTGCGTCAACTTGTGCGCTGAATGCAGCAAGATTGGTGTCGTACATCGCGGCGTTGGTCGGATCGCGACGCACCAACACGTCGTGCACGACTTGTGCATATTGCATTGCCATGGGTGGGCTCGTCCACAAATGCGGGTTTGGCCTACCGCCATCTCTTGGAAATGAGAAGTCGTATATATAGTCAGACTCTGGTAGGACTTCAGTACCAAGCTCGCAGATAATTGCACCATCTTTGAGGTTGGCGCGAGCCAAGTCTTTTGTGGGTTCTTCAAGAACGAGACCATTAATGAAGACGATGTCTGCTGTCTCTAATGTTTTTGCATTACTTGGCTTTGGCTCAAATGTGTGCGAGTTGGTTCCTTCTGGAACTATGCCCGTGACGAGTGTGCTCGTGCCACCCGCGATGTTGGCAACAATGCTGGTGATCGGCGCGACAGTTGTGGCGATAGTGAGCACTCCAGTTACGGGCGCACCCAGCTCGCATCCAACCGCACTAACTCCATTGTTGGTGGTAGCGCCGCACGAAGCGACCAAACCCACAATTGCAATTGCGACAATGGATTTGCGAATTAAATTCATGTTCTCACTGTATGTGTCTGCACCATGACTTAGCACTGATTAGTTGTTTGCTAGACATTGTCAAGTATGAATACTCAACTAAATCCCAAAATTCACGCCCGCCGATGGATGATCATGCTGGTGTTGTGCATCAGTTTGTTCATGGTGGTGGTCGACAACCTCATCATCAACGTTGCACTGCCAACACTGTCGCGAGAACTTGGTGCATCCACGAGTGGATTGCAATGGATCGTTGATTCGTATGCGTTGGTCTTTGCATGCTTACTGTTGGCGTTTGGTGGCCTTGGAGATCGCTTCGGTCGCAAAGGCGCAATTCAGGTAGGCATGATCGCCTTTGTTGGCTGTTCGATTTGGGCATCATTTGCCACATCCACTTCGTCGTTGATTATCGCGCGCGGCGCAATGGGCATCGGTGCTGCAGCAATTTTTCCAGCAACTCTCGCAATCATCATCGATGTCTTTCGTGATCCGATTGAACGTGCGAAAGCAATCGGCATTTGGTCAGCAGTTTCGGGAATGGCTGTTGCATTCGGCCCAATTACTGGCGGCTTCTTACTTGAACATTTTTATTGGGGTTCGGTATTTCTCGTCAATGTTCCGGTCGGTGTAATTGCATTCATCCTTGGTGCAATCTTTATTCCAACGTCAAAAGATCCAAATCCACATCGAATCGATTTTCTAGGGTTTGCACTTTCGATCGCGATGGTTGGCTTGCTGGTGTACACCGTCATTGAAGGCCCACATCGTGGATGGACGAGCGTTGCAACGTTGGTGTCGTTTGCTGGCACAGTGATCTTGTTTGCAGCATTCGTGAAGCGAGAGCTTTCAACCAACGAACCGCTTCTTGATGTTCGAGTGTTTCGCAATGCAAGGTTGTCGGCAGCAACTGGCTCAATCGGCATTGCATTTTTTGTGTTGTTCGGATTTACATTTCTCGTAACTCAGTACTTTCAATTTGTGCGTGGCTACAGCACGCTGTCTGCTGGTGTTCACACATTGCCATTTGCAATCGGTGCTGGTGTGACCGCACCAATTGCCGCTCGACTTGCATTAAAATTTGGAACGAAACTGATTGTCGCAATTGGTCTCACCAACATGTCTATTGGTCTGGTCATTATTGGATTCTGTGGAGCAGAAACTGCTTACTGGGGTCCGGTCATCATCAGCATGGTGTTTCTAGCCAACGGTCTTGCACTCGTAACATCGCCATCAACTGATGCGATCATGGGTGAATTGCCGCGCGAAAAAGCGGGTGTTGGTTCTGCAGTCAACGACGTGAGTCGTGAAGTGGGTGGAACACTTGGCGTTGCAATTAGTGGCTCGGTGTTTGCGTCGTTGTATGGACCAAAGGTCGGGGAGTTGCTTGCCAACTTCAAGTTGCCAGTCGAGGCCGTGGCGTTAGCGAGAGAGTCAGCGGGTGCCGGATTTGCCGTTGCCGAACGAGCCCCAACCCCAGAGGCCGCCGAAGCCGTGCGTCAAGCAGTGAGCGATGCATTTATGGTTGGCTTCCACACTGCCTGCTTTACGGGCGCAGGCGTCGCGCTTGTCGGGGCTTTGTTTGCGCTCAAATTCCTGCCAGCCCGCCGAGCCGTTATTTCACAATAAATCACCTCTTCCAATTGCGGCTTTTCCGTTTGGTGCAGAGGCAACTAGCCTGAAACCCTTAGGTGTTCATTAATAAGGGTTGTAACTCAAAGGGGAGAAGCCACCATGGCGAGAATAGTAAAAGCAGCGTTGTTGCAGACCGACTGGACCGGCGACAAAGAGTCGATGATCGACAAGCACGAGGCAGCAGCCCGTGAAGCAGCAAAGCAAGGCGCACAAGTGATGTGCTTCCAAGAATTGTTTTATGGTCCGTACTTCTGTCAAGTACAAGACCCACAATATTTCTCCTACACCGAGCCAATCCCCGACGGCCCGACGACCAAGCGCTTTCAGGCGCTCGCCAAAGAACTCGGCATGGTGCTCGTGTTGCCAATGTACGAAATCGTTCAACCAGGTTTGTATTACAACACAGCCGCAGTGATTGATGCCGATGGTCGTTACCTCGGCAAGTATCGCAAGCAACACATTCCGCAAGTTCCTGGTTTTTGGGAGAAGTACTACTTCACTCCCGGAACTGGTGGATATCCAATTTTCGAAACTGCAGTTGGCAAAGTTGGTGTGTACATCTGTTACGACCGCCACTTCCCAGAAGGTTGGCGTGCACTCGGACTCAACGGTGCAGAGATTGTGTTCAACCCATCGGCAACAAGCCGCGGATTGTCTGAATACATCTGGCGCCTCGAGCAACCAGCTTCGGCTGTTGCAAACATGTATTACATCGGCGCGATCAACCGTGTTGGTGTCGAGTCGGAGTACGGCACCGACGACTTCTATGGTCAGAGTTATTTCGTAGACCCAGAAGGAAAGTTTGTTGGTGAAGTTGGCGACGCATTCAAGCACGAGCTCATCGTGCGCGAACTCGACATGGACAAGATCCGAATGGTGCGAGATCGTTGGCCGTTCTACCGCGATCGTCGTCCAGACGCATACCACGAAATTTCTGAACGTTAAATAACTGTTACATCATCTTTCAATCGAATACGAGGAAATATGGCACGCACACTGATCAAAAACGGAACAGTCGTAAGCCCAACCGGTCGGCATGAAGTTGATGTGCTGATTGAAGGCGAAACAATTTTGGCATTGCTCGAGCGCGGCAAGTCTGACTCGCTCAATATCACTGCCGACAAAGTGATTGACGCAACAGGCAAGTTTGTTGTGCCCGGCGGTATCGACGTGCACACACACATGGAGTTGCCATTTGGTGGCACTAATGCAAGCGACACATTTGAAACAGGCACCACCGCTGCGGCGTGGGGTGGCGTTACAACCATTGTTGACTTTGCTGTGCAGCGCTACGGAGAAAATGTGCAGGAGTCACTCGCTACGTGGCACAAAAAAGCTGCGGGCAATTGCTCGATCGACTACGCATTTCACCAGATCATCGGTGGCATCGACGAGCAGGCGCTTGCCGACATGGACTACCTCGTAAAGAACGAGGGAATCACGTCGTTCAAGCTGTTTATGGCTTATCCAGGCGTGTTTTATTCGGATGACGGCCAAATCTTGCGCGCAATGCAGCAGGCCAGCAACAACGGTTCAACCATCATGATGCATGCCGAAAACGGCATCGCAATCGACGTGTTGGTGCAGCAGCACATCGCACGTGGTGAGACCGATCCGAAGTACCACAGCTACAGCCGCCCGAGCTTGCTCGAAGGCGAAGCAACCAACCGCGCAATCGTGTTGTCAAAAGTTGCAGGCAACGTGCCGTTGTACATCGTGCACATGTCGGCATCTGAAGCGCTCAACGCTTTGTCGGAAGCTCGTCACGAGGGTCTCAACGTGTTTGGTGAAACCTGCCCGCAATACCTCTATATGACACTCGAAGATCACTTGGCTCAGCCAGGATTCGAAGGTGCAAAGTATGTGTGCAGCCCACCACTTCGCAGCAAGCACGACAAGCACAATCACCATGCCGACTTGTGGAAGGGATTGCGCATGAACGAGTTGGCAGTTGTGTCAACCGATCACTGTCCGTTCTGCATGAAGGATCAAAAAGAATTGGGCATTGGCAACTTCTCAAAGATTCCAAACGGCATGGGCTCAGTAGAGCACCGCATGGAACTCATCTATCAGGGAGTTGTGCAAGGCGAGATCACACTCGAGCGTTGGGTCGAAACGTGCAGCACTTCGCCAGCCCGCATGTTTGGCATGTATCCACAAAAGGGCATCATTGCTCCAGGTTCTGATGCCGATATTTTGGTCTGGGATCCAAACGGCAAGACAAAGATCGGTGTGAATGACAAGCACCACATGAACATGGACCACTCATCGTGGGAAGGTTTCAAAGTGGACGGCAAAGTAGACACCGTGTTGTCACGCGGCAAAGTCGTTGTCGAAAAAGACAAGTTCACAGGCACAAAGGGCCACGGAAAATACATTAAACGCGGCCTTTGCCAATATCTCAACTAAATTAAACCCCTTCAACATCAAATATCAGGAGAAGTTATGCAACGCATTAGTCATTGGGTCAACAACAAGGTTGTAGTTGGCACGTCAGGTCGTACCGGCAAAGTTTTTAACCCAGCAACGGGCGAGCAGCAAGCAGAAGTTGATCTTGCGAGCACTGCAGAAGTTGACGCAGTTATTGCAAAATCTAAAGCAGCGTTTCCTGAGTGGCGCGCAACAGGTATGTCGCGTCGTGCAGAGATCATGTTTCGCACTCGCGAGTTGCTCGATGCAAACCGCAAAGAGCTCGCAACATTTTTGACACTTGAGCACGGCAAGGTGCCAAGCGATGCCCTCGGCGAAATTGCGCGCGGTATCGAAAACATCGAGTTTGCCTGCGGTATTCCTGCATTGATGAAGGGTGGCTATTCAGAGCAGGCTTCTGGTGGAGTGGATGTCTATTCAATCCGTCAACCGCTCGGCGTTGTTGCTGGCATTACGCCGTTCAACTTTCCTGCAATGGTGCCAATGTGGATGTTTGCAAACGCAATCATGTGTGGCAACACCTTTATCTTGAAGCCAAGCGAAAAGGATCCGTCGGCATCGATGTTCATTGCCGACTTGTTGCGCCAGGCTGGCTTGCCAGACGGCGTTTTCAACGTTTTGCATGGTGACAAAGAAGCAGTAGATCGCTTGCTCGTGCACCCAGACATTCAGTCAATTTCGTTTGTCGGTTCAACACCAATTGCAAAATATGTGTACGAGACCGGCACAAAGAACGGCAAGCGCGTGCAAGCACTTGGTGGTGCAAAGAACCACATGCTCGTGCTGCCAGACGCCGACCTCGACATGGCAGCCGATGCTGCAGTGAGCGCCGCATACGGTTCGGCAGGCGAGCGTTGCATGGCCGTCTCGGTCGTGCTTGCAGTCGACTCGATCGCTGATGCGTTGATCGAAAAACTTGCGTCACGTGTTCCAAACATCAAAGTTGGTCCCGGCACCGATCCATCTGCAGAGATGGGCCCATTGATCAGCCGCGAGCACCGCGACAAAGTGGCGAGCTACATCAACAACGCTGCAGGCGAAGGCGCAACTGTCGTGATCAACGGCACCGATAAAGCCAAAGATGCCGGTTTCTTCTTGAACCCAAGCCTCATCGACAACGTCAAGCCAGGCATGAAGTGCTACGACGAAGAAATCTTCGGACCAGTGCTCACCGTGATGCGCGTCAAGAGTTATGCAGAAGGTTTGAAAACCATCAATGACAACGAATTTGGTAACGGCACGGCAATCTTCACCCGCGATGGTGGCGTTGCTCGTCAGTTTCAATACGACGTGCAGGTCGGCATGGTCGGCATCAACGTGCCAATCCCTGTTCCTGTGAGCTACTACTCATTTGGCGGCTGGAAGGCTTCGTTGTTTGGCGACCAACACATGTATGGCCCAGAGGGCATCAACTTCTTTACGCGCGGCAAGGTCGTCACATCACGTTGGCCAGACCCACGCACATCTGCAGTTGACTTGGGCTTCCCAACCAACCGTTAATAGTTTTTCGTTTTCAACAAGGGGAGAGTTATGGATATAGGTGTAGTACTACAAACGACCCCACCATCGTCGCGCGTGATTGACCTTGCAAAAAAGGCCGACATGTATGGCTTTTCGCACGTCTGGACTTTTGATAGTCACATCTTGTGGCAAGAGCCGTACGTGATCTATAGCCAGATCTTGGCCGAGACACGCAACGTCATCGTTGGACCAATGGTCACCAACCCTGCAACGCGCGACTGGACAGTTACTGCCAGCACCTATGCAACTCTTAACGAGATGTATGGCAACCGCACAGTGTGTGGCATTGGCCGTGGTGACTCGGCTGTACGCGTTACAAACGGCAAGCCAACAAACCTTGCAACATTGCGCGAGAGCATTCATGTCATTCGCGAACTTGGCAACGGCCGTGCAGTTGACTACAACGGCTCGAGCATTCGTTTTCCGTGGGCTTCGAAGAGCGAGCTTGAAGTATGGATTGCCGCGTACGGACCAAAGGCCCTTGCGCTCACAGGCGAAGTTGGTGACGGCTTTATCTTGCAGCTTGCTGACGCCGACATTGCGCAGTGGACAATTAAGGCTGTGCACGAAGCCGCCGAGCGCGTTGGTCGTGACCCAAAGAGTGTCACTATTTGTGTCGCTGCACCTGCGTATGTGGGCAACGACATCACGCATATGCGCGATCAGTGCCGTTGGTTTGGTGGCATGGTGGGCAATCACGTTGCCGACATCGTCGAGCGTTATGGCGACGACTCTTCAGTGCCAAAAGCTCTGACCGATTACATCAAGGGTCGACAGGGCTATGACTACAACGAACACGGTCGTGCGGGCAACAGCCACACCACATTTGTTCCAGACGAGATCATTGATCGCTTTTGTATTTTGGGTGACACCAACGAGCACATTCGTCGATTGACCGAACTCAAAGAACTTGGCGTCGATCAGTTTGCTGTGTATTTGCAGCACGACGGCAAGGAGTCAACTCTCGAGGCCTATGGCGAGACGATTTTGCCGGCGATACAGGAGATGAGCAAAGCCAAGCAATGAATCGTTTTGCCCGACGCGCTGCATATCGGACAAGCATGTTTGTGCTGTCAATAGTGCTCGTTGTTGCGTTGTGGGAAATGTACAAAGTTGTGGGCCCGCAAGATGGTGGAAAGTTGTTTGGTGCAGGTGTGTTGCCTCGTTCAAATGACACTGCAATGCCTCACGTCTGGACAATGCTCAGCCGTTATGGCCGACCAGAAGTGCGCGGCTCTGACAAGCGTGTGTGGTTAGTAGTGCTCGAGGGTGCTTGGTTCTCGTTTCGCTTATCAATCGTTGGTTTTTTGCTCGGCTCTTCGATCGGTGTTGGTCTTTCAGTATTGATGTCGCGTTTCAAAATCGTCGAACGCGGACTATTGCCATATCTCGTTGTATCGCAAACAGTTCCATTGATCGCACTTGCCCCACTCGTTGCACTGTGGGGCGGCAAGCTCAGCATTTTTGGTATTGAGTGGCCACGCTGGTTTTCGGCAGCAGTTCTTGGCGCGTTTTTGTCGTTCTTTCCAATTGCAGTTGGCACACTTCGTGGGCTAGCAAGCGCACCCGCAGCGGCTGTTGAACTCATGGAGAGCTATGCGGCGTCGTGGAAGCAGATTTTGCTCAAACTTCGATTCCCATCAGCAATTCCATACATGATTCCAGCGTTCAAACTCGGCGCATCCGGCTCGGTTGTCGGTGTAGTGGTTGCCGAGATTTCGACCGGTCTCAAAGGTGGCATTGGTCGACTCATTATTGAGTACGCGCGCGAAGCAACAGCCGACCCAGCCAAGGTGTTTACTGCAGTGTTTGGTGCTGCAGCACTTGGGCTCACGATGGCAGGAGTAATTGCAATTTCAGATGTGTATTTGATGCGTAATCGACCGAAGGAGACCACCTCATGAGTGCGGTTCAAGTAACAGGAGTAAGCAAGATCTTTAACCAGGGCACACCGAAGCAGGTGGACGCGTTGATTGATGTCAATTTGACTGTCGAGCCAGGTGAGTTCGTTTCACTCATCGGTCCATCTGGTTGTGGCAAGAGCACGTTGTTGCGATTGATCGCGAACTTGCTCGAACCAACAACGGGTTCGGTCACAGTAAATGGCAAGTCGGCTTCTCAGTCACGTCTCGATCAGGACTACGGCATGGCTTTTCAGCAAGCAGGTTTGTTTGATTGGCGCACTGTTGCAAAGAACATTGAGTTGCCACTCGAGCTCAAGGGTTGGGACAAAGACAAGCGCGCAGCACGAGCACAAGAGATGTTGAAGCTCGTGAAGTTGCCAGAGTTTGCCGAGTTGTATCCGTGGCAGTTGTCGGGTGGCATGCAGCAGCGCATTGCAATTGCTCGCGCACTTGCAGCACACCCACCCTTGTTGTTGATGGACGAACCGTTTGGCGCGCTCGACGAAATGACACGTGAGTACATGCAAGGCGAGTTGTTGCGCATCTGTGCAGAGACGTCCACGACGGTTGTGTTTGTGACTCACTCGATTCCTGAAGCCGTTTATTTGTCAAATCGTGTTGTGGTGATGTCGCCGCGACCAGGCAGGATCACCGACTTGATCAATGTCAACCTCGGGGCAAAGCGCACTGAAGACACACGGGCTGCTACAGATTTCTTCACTGGAATCACTGCGGTGCGCGAGGCACTTCGTGGCACGCATGCCGATCATGCAAACGCCGGCGCTATTCGCGGATTGGAAGATCGCTGATCATGAAGGCCTCATCTCGCATCCGACGAATCTTGCCGCCGCTTGTTTTTGGCATGGCGTTTTTGTTGTTGTGGGAAAGTGTCGTAAAAGGATTTGATCTCAAGCCGTATTTCCTTGCAGCACCTTCAAAGATTTTTGAGCAGTTCTTTAAAAACTTTGTGCGCATCTGGGAAGCAACTTCGGTGTCTGGAACCAACGCGTTGGTTGGCCTCATTGCCGGAACGGTGTTTGGGGTTGCGATGAGTTTTGCACTCAGTAGGTATCGCTTTCTCGGTGAGTTAGTTACACCACTCGCAATCGCTCTTAACGCAATTCCAATTTTTGTCTTGGTAGCAGTGCTCAACAACATGTATTCGATCACGAGCGAAATTCCACGACGCATCATGGTTTCCCTTGTTGTTTATTTCATCGTGCTCGTCAATGTGGCCAAAGGGCTCACTCAGGTGCAGTCGACCCATGTCGAATTAATGAAGTCATACGCAGCAAGCGACTTTGCAATCTTGCGCAAAGTACGGGTACCAAATGCGGTCCCTTACCTTTTCACAGCACTCAAAATTGCTGCCCCAGTTTCGGTCATTACGGCCTTTGTTTCGGAGTATTTTGGGGGCTCTCAAAACGGTCTAGGAAGCCGAATTACCAGCAATATCGCCAATTCCAAGAATGCCGCAGCCTGGGCCTACGTACTTGGTGCATGCCTACTTGGATTAACCTTCTACGCTGTATCCATAGTGCTAGAAAGCGCTGCCTCTCGGGGTGGCGTTGCAAATAAAACCAACAACAACAAGTAGAGAGCTTCGGTTCTCGGGGGAGTACCAAACATGAAGAAGTCAAGCATCAAGCTCGCAGTTGCGGGTCTCGCTGCATTGTCTCTGGTTGTCGCTGCATGCGGCAGTTCAGACGAAGCAGCAACTGAGACCACAGCAGCAGCAACAGAAGAGTGCGTCACACCAACACCTGTCAAATTGCAGTTGCAGTGGTTCACACAGGCTCAGTTCGCTGGCTATTACGCAGCACTTGAGAATGGCTACTACGCAGACATGTGTCTCGATGTAACCATCCTCGAAGGTGCAGTAGACATTTCGCCACAGACTGTTCTCGCCAACGGCGAAGCAGACTTCGCAATTTCTTGGGTCTCGAAGGCTCTTGCATCACGCGAAGGTGGAGCAAACATCGTGGACATCGCACAGGTGTTCCAACGTTCAGGCACATTGCAGGTTTCGTTCAAGGATGCAGCAATTGCAACTTCGGCAGACTTCAAGGGCAAGAAGATTGGTAACTGGGGCTACGGCAACGAGTTCGAAATCTTCGCAGCACTTACCAAGGCCGGTCTTGATCCAGCAACTGACGTAACACTCGTTCAGCAACAGTTCGACATGTCGGGCTTGCTTGCAGGCGACATCGACGCTGCAGAAGCAATGACCTACAACGAGTACGCACAGGTATTGGAGACAATCAACCCAGCAACAGGCGCTCTGTACACAGCAGATGACTTGAACGTCGTCTCGTACGAAGACGAAGGTGTTGGAATGTTGCAGGACGCAATTTGGGCTGACGGTCACCGTTTGTTCAACGCCGACTACTACGCAACATCAGTCAAGTTTGTTGCTGCTTCATTGATGGGCTGGGCATTCTGCCGCGATGACGCACAGGCTTGCACAGACATCGTTGTAGCAAAGGGCTCAAAGCTTGGTGCAACTCACCAGTTGTGGCAGATGAATGAAGTCAACAAGTTGATCTGGCCAGCAGCAGCTGGTGTAGGCATGATCGACGAGGCAGCATGGACACGCACCGTGGATCTCTCGCAAAATGCGAAGAACCTCGAAGGCGGCACCGTGTTGACCAAGGCTCCAGACGCAGCGGCCTACACGAATGAATTCGTGACTGCAGCACACGCATTGCTCGTCGAAAAGGGAATTGACATCAATGGCGCAGCATATGCACCAATCACTGTCACCCTCACCGAAGGTGGCAACTGAGTTAAGTCAGAAATAAGAAAGGGCGGGTCGCTTCGGCGGCCCGCCCTTTTTGTATGTAACGGTCAATTACTTCAGTGAGAGAGCAACCAGCCCACACACGATTGTGATGATCTGAATCCAGTGCAGACGCTCGATGCGATCAAACCTGTTGTCAATGCGCTGCAAGACATTGCGCAAATCGCCACGATCGGCCAGTTCGTCCCACTTGCGATCCACCTCGGTATCCGTCATGGCTGCTCCTGTAAGTGTTTGGGTCATGCCACCCATGTGTACGGGAGGTTGGCCAAAGTGTCACACAGGCCATGCTCGGTCTGTCAAGTACTGAAGAGAGTTACTTGGTCGTATTTGATGAGTACGCGCTCAGGCGGTCGTGCCTGTGGTGCGTCTCGATGTAACGAATCGTGCCAGAGCGGCTGCGCATGACGAGGCTGTGGCTACGTGCGCCATAAGCGTCGTATCGAACGCCGCGAAGTAATTCGCCGTCGGTGAGGCCGGTTGCTGCAAAGAATGCATCATCGCCACTCACCAAGTCATTAATGGTGAGAACTTTGTCGAGGTCGTAGCCAAGCGCCATTGCGGCTTTCTTTTCTTCGTCGTTGCGAGGATGCAAACGACCAAGTATTTGGCCACCCATTGCTTTGAGCGCTGCGGCCGCGACAACACCTTCCGGAGTGCCGCCAATGCCCATCAACACATCAACACCGACTTCACTTGATGCTGCAGCAATCGCGGCAAAAATATCACCATCGGTGATCAGGCGAATGCGGGCACCGGTCGAGCGAACTTCGGCGATCAAATCATTGTGGCGATCGCGCTCCAAAATCATCACCGTCAGTTCGCTCAGCGATTTTTTCATCGCTTTTGCAACTTCCTTGAGATTCTTTGTGGGCGAAACACTGAGGTCGATTGCATTTGCAGCTTCAGGGCCAACGGCAATCTTTTCCATGTACACACATGGGCCGGGATTGAACATGGCGCCGCGTTCGGCTACTGCGATTACTGAGATGGCATTGCCGCGACCCATTGCAGTGAGCGTTGTGCCGTCAATCGGATCGACTGCAACGTCGGCGAGTGGTTTTGAACCATTACCGACGCGCTCGCCGTTGTAGAGCATTGGGGCTTCGTCTTTTTCGCCTTCACCAATAACGACAATGCCATCCATGCTGACGGTGTCGAGCACATTGCGCATTGCATCGACTGCTGCGCCATCGGCACCTTTTTTATCGCCACGTCCCACCCAGCTTGCTGCTGCGAGTGCTGCAGACTCGGTGACTCGCACCAATTCCATCGCAAGGTTGCGATCTGGACGTTCCTTGGCCGGCATGAGATCTCATATTAGTCGCAAGTCGTATCTGGACTCAAAACAAGTAGCGTTTGTGCTGTGAGTGAATGGAACCCAAAGGACGAGCAAGCCCTCAGTACTCGCTATGACTTGACCGATTGGTCGGTAGATGAGCGAGCCGATGTGGTTGCTGCACTTGCCCAAGCCGAGGTGCCACACCAATGGGACGGCGATGAATTGGTAGTGCCACAAGAGCAAGAAGAAACTGTTGAAGACATTTTGGATGAACTTGAAGAGCAGATGGATGCGAATGATGATGAAGAGACCGCAGATGACAACATCACGGAATACGAACTTGAAGAATGGACTGAGGGTGAGCGCAAACAACTCTGCGACATGCTTGACAACCTAGACATCGGTTATCGATGGGATGGAACGGTGTTGTTGGTGCCAATTGGTGTTGAAGCTGTTGTTGACTCATGTCTTGATTCGATTGATAGCAGGGGTGTTGAGTTCACCGAAGGTAAGTAGTTGAGCAAGTTACAAGCCGAAGTACTTGCCGAAGTTGAGTTTTGGCATTCACGGCCGATCACACCAACTCGTCGTCTTTCATTGGGGCACATCATTCTGCCTATCGACCCAGCACCTGGTCTTGGCGGTGTGTTGCTCGGTGCAATTGTTGCCCAATATGTTGGTGATGTCCATGAGGACATGATTCCTGACGTACATCGATTGATCCAACAAGTAGAGCGAGGCGAGCGCATCGTGCAACCACGATTGCGTCATCGTTATCAAGCCGATCGTCACGGGCTTGGTCGCAGTGTGCATCGCATGGTCAGCAATGATGGCGAAGTGCAGTTTGAGTTTTCTGAAACTGGTGCACCGTTGCAACATGTGCTTGGCGCCATTTATGTTCTAGAACGACTGGACGAACCAGTGCGCAAAAAGATCGCGCCCCTATTGCTCAGGGCCATGACATGGCGTGGGCCACTCGGCCAGTTGTTCATTACCTATTTGACAGGCAACGAATCTTCAACAATTTCGGCACTCACAGATCCGCGAGCATGGGCGCTCGAAATTTTGGGTTTTCCCGCAGGCACGATCAAACCATCTAAGAGAGAAGTGCAGGCTCGTTTTCGTGACAGTTTGCGCGATGTGCACCCAGATTCTGGCGGTGACGAAGGGTCTGCCGGTAGATCAATCATCGACTTGGGCGAAGCACGCAGAGTATTGCTCAGTTAATGAACGCGCGGGGACTCGTACTTTTTCCTGGTGCGGGGAGCGATGCGCAACACAGTGCACTCGTCGCAATAGAACATGCAGTTGCGCCACTGCCGACATTGCGAGTTGATTTTCCTTACCGATTGGCTGGCAAGAAGTTTCCAGATAAAGCTCCTATGTTGATCGAATGTGTGAAATCGGCTGTCCGTGAATTTGCTAAACAACTGCAGTGCAGCACCAATCAACTCGTGATCGGCGGTCGGTCGATGGGCGGGCGAATGTGCACGATGGCGGCAAGCAACGAAGTTGATCCACTCCATGTATTGGGCATCGCATGTATCGGGTATCCGTTGCATCCACCAAAGAAACCCGACAAGTTGCGCACTGAGCATTTTGGCAATCTGCACAACCCGCTGCTGTTTATCAGTGGCACTCGCGACGAATTCGGAACGCCAGAAGAATTGGAATTGGCGTGGAAGTTGTTGCCAAAACAGCCGACTGTGCAGATGATTGAAAAAGGTCGACACGAATTGCGTGGTGCCGATGCACAAGTCGCAGACTTTGTTGCCCAGTGGCTACAAAATTTGTAACACGTTGTCTTCTGGATTGAGTTCTTCGAGCCTGCGGTGAGCAGTCTCTGGATATTTGACAAATACGAGCACGGCTACCAGCACCGGACCCATTGCAAGACCCATCATCACAGTTCCATAACTGATGTCGTGATCGAGCAAGAGTCCTGCACCTACCAACCCGATACTGCCACCGATCAGTGATGCAGTGGTGATGATTGCGGATGCAAGATTTCGTTTTGCCGTAGGAAATAATTCGCTACGAAACACGGCCATGGCGGGATAGGCAAGACCCAAACAGATGCCACCAAAAATTGCTGTGATCCACATCGGGTAACCGCCACGGCTGTATGACAGAGCAATCAATATCGCGCCGAGCGGGATAGTGACAATTGCAAGATTTTTTCGGCCGCGAAGGTCGGCGATTCGGCCGCCGATCATCAACCCAACAGAAGCAGGAATAGCCGTGATGGTCGTAAAAATTGCAACAAGAGTTGCCGAATAGTCGCGCACATCTTTGAGGTATCGAATTTGAAACACCGATGCTGTAGCAATAAATATGTTGGTCAATACTGCAACCGCTATTTGCAACCACAACCGATCACGATGAATACGGGCGCCAACCGCGCTCGAGTGGTGTGTAGACGTTTCGTGATCTTCTTGGTCTTGCAACGCAAGAAAACGCTCTGTTTCGGGAAGTGATCGTGTCAGCACGACAGCAACGACCAGCCATGCCAAGCCGACTATGTAGACATAGCGCCACGATGTGTCGGAGATGCCGGCGAGGGGCAGTGCTCCAACTGCTGAGCCCGCTCCAACACCACTGCCAACGGCGAGCACGCTGAGCGCCCAAGCCCGCGTGTTCGTGCCCATTTCTTCGGTAGCGAACACAACAATAAAAATGCTGAGCGCGATACCCAATGGACGACCGATTGTTTGCGTTGCAACAAGAAATCCGAACGACGGAGAGAGTGCGCCAAGTGAAGCGACTATCGGCGCCAGCCAACACATTGTCACGATCATTTTGCGTCGACCAAAGCGGTCGGCAGAAAACGCAAACGGTAATGCGATCACAACGCCCCATCGCACGATGGCCGCTGCAAACCCCTGGCCACGCTCGCTCACATCAAACTCGGCTGCTGCGTAAGTAGCGGTTTGCGTAAAAACGGTATTGACGAACGAAGCTGGTAAGCACGCAAGCCACAGCAACCACAGCACATTTCGTTGGCGCAAAGTGAGTGGCTCGGACGCCCTGAAACCGCGCAGTAGCGGTATTTTATGGATTTGTGAGACGCGCAAGGCCACCGCGCGAGCATACTGAATATGCCATGCAAATCGTTGTCCGCCGCTCTTCACTGCTGAGCGGCGAGGTGCTGGTGCCCGGTGCAAAAAACTCGGTACTCAAACTCATGGCTGCCACGTTGCTTGCCGAGGGCGAGTATCGCCTCACCAACGTGCCAGACATAGCCGACGTTGCCACAATGTGCGAATTATTGACTGCACTTGGCATGTCAACAAAACGGGTGAGTGCCCACGAACTTGTACTAGTCAACTCAGGCGGCGTCACCCCAATCGCACCGTTCGAATTGGTCGATCGCATTCGCGCATCAATCAACTTGCTTGGCCCATTGCTTGGCAAATATGGGCACGTTGACATTGCAATGCCAGGTGGTGATGACTTTGGGTCGCGCCCGATCGATCTTCATGTTGCAGGCCTCGAAGCAATGGGCGCAGTGTTTGACCTCAATCGTGATGGTGTGAAAGCCACGGCGACACATTTGCATGGTGCAGAGATCACGCTCACGTTTCCAAGTGTTGGCGCAACAGAAAATATTTTGATGGCCGCCGTGCTCGCCGATGGCGTAACCATCATTGACAATGCAGCGCGTGAGCCAGAGATTGGCGACTTGTGTTCAATGCTCAACAAAATGGGCGCGAAAATTGCGGGAGTCGGTACAGGAAAAATGACGATCACTGGTGTGATGCCAAATGAATTGCATTCAGTCGATCATGAAGTGATCAACGATCGCGTACAAGCCGCTACATACATTGCTGCAGTTGCGGTTGCTGGTGGCGACGTGTTTGTGCGTGGAGCACGCGCCGAACACATGGAGATGTTGCTCAATCGATATGCCGAAATGGGCGTGAGCATCACGCCTCAAGCAGACGGACTGCGCGTGGTTACAAACGAGCGGCTCCGATCAATCGATTTTGCAACGCTGCCATACCCCGGCATTGCTACCGACTACAAGCCGCTGCTTGTTGGCATGCTCAGTGTTGCCAATGGCACGGGTATAGCAACCGAAAATTTGTATCCGGGGCGGTTTCGCTATGTCGATGAATTGCAAAAACTGGGTGCCGACATCCGTATCGACGGGCATCACGCAGTAATTCGTGGTGTTGAACAACTTGTTGGCGCATCGGTCAATGCTCCCGACATTCGTGCAGGTGCTGCACTAGTGGTGGCAGGCTTGGTTGCAAGTGGCGAGACAGTGATCAACGACATTCATCACATTGATCGTGGCTATGACGACCTGGTTGGCAAACTAGCGGCTCTTGGGGCCCGTGTTACTCGACGTTCGTAGGGGTCGATTCACTCTGCCTATTGCGCTCGGCTACTTGGCGGTCGGCTCGGCGTGTTGCTTGCCACAGCACCAAGACAATGACGGCAATCGGCCCTGCAACCAGCAAGATTTCGTCCCAACCACCCTGATGAGCAAGCACCCCCGTATCGTAGAGGCGAGCAAACGAATCGGAGAACTTCAGTGACAATGCGAACGCAGGTAGAGGAAACCATAGAGGTCATTCGGCCGGCGCTTCAGGCGGACGGCGGCGACATCGTGTTGCAAGAAGTAGATGAAGTGACTGGCATCGTCAAAGTCACGCTGGTTGGAGCCTGTGGCACATGCCCAGCATCGGACCAAACTCTTAAAGCAGGCATCGAGCGAATTATGCGTGACCGTGTTGACGGCGTCACCGAGGTCGTGGCGGTATAACTGGTGGCATCCCGCGTCACTGATCCAACTGCGCTTTTTGCAAGCGCAGTAAACGGTGATCGTGGTTCTCTTGCACGTTTGTTGTCGTTGATTGAACGCGGCGGTGCTGACGCGCGCACAATTGGTCGACTCACGTATCCAAAAAGTGGCCATGCATACACCGTAGGAATTACCGGTGCACCGGGTGCTGGCAAGAGCACGCTCACGAGCGCAGTGATCGGCAACTTGCGGGCTCAGGATGTGCAAGTTGCAGTGCTTGCAATCGACCCGTCCTCACCATTTACTGGCGGCGCAATTCTTGGTGACAGAGTGCGCATGCAAGATCATGCAACCGACACCGGTGTGTTTATTCGCAGCATGGCAACACGCGGACATCTTGGTGGATTGTCGCTTGCAACAACCGAAGCAATTCGTTTGTTGGATGCAGTTGGATGCCCATGGATTTTGGTTGAGACAGTTGGCGTTGGCCAAGTAGAGGTCGAGATCGCAGGCAAAGCTGACACCACGATTGTTGTTGTCAATCCAGGTTGGGGCGACGCGGTGCAAGCCAACAAGGCGGGCCTCATGGAGATCGCCGACATTTTCGTGATCAATAAAGCCGACCGCAAAGGCGCAGACGAAACGAGACGTGACTTGGAGCAAATGCTCGATCTTTCTGATCTTGCACATGACGCATGGCGACCACCGATTTTGCAGACCACTGCAACTTCGGGCGAAGGCGTAGAAGAACTGTGGAATACGGTCGCTCAACATCGCGAGCAAAGCACCGCTACCGGTTTGCTGCAGCGTCGTAGATCATTTCGCTTGCGTGAAGAATTGCGCGAGATTGTGGAGCGTCGGCTCGAGCACCGAGCACGCGAAATCTGCTCGGGTAGCGAGTGGGATGCACTGCAAACGCAAGTGCTTGAGAATCAACTTGACCCATGGACTGCAGCTGACGACATGCTGAAAGGCATTAAGGCCTAACAGTCAATGAAGTTTCGTCTTGAACCAGAAGTTCGGCCTGTAGTTACGTCGGCTTTGGCTTTAAGTGGGGCAGTAGGCGTTTTTGCTCTGGCATTCGGAGTGCTTGCAGTTGGAGCCGGCGCAAATGTGTGGCAAGCATGCGCATTGAGTTTCTTTACATTTACTGGTGCATCACAAATGTCGGCGATGACCGTCATCGGCACTGGTGGTTCTGTGGGTGGCGCACTCGGTGGTGCGTTATTGCTCGCAGGTCGCAACGGTGTATACGGCCTTGCGCTCTCGCCGTATTTCAATGAGTCGCTGGGCAAGCGTTTACTTGCCGCTCACTTCGTCATCGACGAGACAACAGCGATGATGACAGCGCAAACGAATCCGCGTCTGCAAAAGATTGCATTTTGGACTACTGCGATTGCACTTTTTTCATTGTGGAACTTGGGCACGCTTCTTGGCGCAGTGCTGGGGAGCGCGATTGACCCGCATACATTTGGACTCGATGTTGGATTTACCGCCGCATACGTAGCGATGTTGTTTCCACACCTCAAAACAGTCAACGGTCGTTTCGCTGCAGCCGGTGGTGCGCTGATCAGCGTGTTGCTTGCGCCATTTGTGCCAATTGGTTTGCCGATTTTGGCTTCCGGACTTGCGATCTTTGTCGGTTTGCGACCATCAGCTTCAACTGCCACTAAAAAGGCGGCTCAATAGATATGTCGTGGGCACTTGTAATCTGGCTTTCGGTTGGCGCATACGCATTCAAGATGCTTGGTTTTGTCGTTGTCGGTTCGCGCAAACTGCCTGATGTGTTGTCGCGCTGCCTCATGCTGATTCCGGCGGCACTTCTTGCGGCGCTCGTTTTCAACTCCTCATTTACTGATGGCCAGTCGTATGCGATTGATGAGCGAGCCATTGGTTTAGGAGTGGCGATCATCGCTGCGTGGCGCAAGCTGCCGCTAATCGTTGTGGTCATTCTTGGCGCCGCTACAACGGCTTTTCTTCGCGTGATATAAATAAGGCCGTGTCAAAAATCAATAGAGGCCGATTCTCAGCAAATGTAGGAGCTGATGGAAAAGTTCTTTTTCTCATTGGCATGCGCATCAATCAGATCTGGAAGATATGGAAATGGTTGCCGGTGTTTGTGGCGATGCCGCGAATGCTGATCGAGATTCAAAAAGATCGCTCACTTGGTCTTGTTGGTAAACCGCGTACTTTTCTCTCTGGTCGGACCATTTTGGTGTGGCAGTACTGGGAGTCTTTCGAAAAACTCACCGCGTATTCGCGGTCAGCCGAAAGTGCACATCTGCCTGCATGGAGATCGTTTAATAAAAAGATTCGCGACAACGGTTCGGTCGGTATCTTTCACGAAACGATTGTCCTTTCTGACAAAACTGTTGAAACGGTGTATGGCAATATGCCAACATTCGGTTTGGCGTCAGTTACGGGAGCCGTGACGGCAGCGCAGCGCGGACAAAGTGCGAAGTCGCGTATAAGTGGCGCCGACAGTCAATCTCCGGCGGTTGAGCCTTACTAGATTTACTCAGCGGCGACTTCGACGAGTTGCTTTAGCTTCTTTAGGTTGCGCTTCCAAATGCCGCGCATCACGAGCTTGCCACCGACGAAAGAACCAATCGCTCCACCGAGCCACCACGGGAAGATCAGTTCTTCTGCCCAAGTGAATCTCGTGCGAGTGCCGTTGTCGATTGGGTCAAGTGTGAACTTGCCAGTGCCGGTCACAATGCCTACGTGACGCACACCCATGACGCGCTCAGGAATCCACTCGGTGATTTCCATGCGATCGACAAGTTTGATTGGCCCCACTTTGGTGTCACAAAAAAATGAAGTGCCAACGTCGCGGGTTTGCTCACCAATAAAACGGATTGCCACGGCATCTGCCATCCAGTCAATATGACGCTCGACTGGCTCGACAACTTCCCACACTCGCTGTGGTGTGGCGTGTAGATCAATGCTGACGCGAATTTTTCCCATAACGAAAACGGTACTAGGAACTTGCCGATGGCGCGATGCCGTAGACGGTGATTTGTCGCACACTGCTGTCGTCAAAAACATCATGCGCATATGACGACCAGCGTTGTTCGACCACTAAGCCAGCCTCATGTGCCATCGCATCAACCTGGGCAACTGTTGCGTAACGCACGGAGTATGGGCGGGAGATTTCTGGTGCATCGCCGGAAACTTGAGTGAACACGCCGCTGATGACTTGTGCATTGCGGTCGACCTGCCACCTGCTCAAAATCTCGCCAGTCGAGGTGCTTCGATGCGTCCCATCAGTCAACTGTTCGGGGAGTGTCTCATCGGGCACGAAGCAGTCAACAATGATGTGACCGCCTGGAGTTAGGCATTGTGCAGATCGTTGCAAGCATTCGCGTTGCTCGTGTTCGGTAAGCAAATTGAAGAGCGTGTTGTAGGCAATGAGCACAACACCAAATGGACCGAGTGGCATGTCGCGCACCATGTGCCCGAGGTGTGTTTCGACCAATGCGCCGTCTGGCTTTGCGCGCAACTCATCGAGCATGGCTTGTGACGAATCGATGCCAACAACTTGCACTCCGCGTGTTGCGCCGGCTTGTGCAATAGGAATTGCGAGTCGGCCTGTGCCAACACCAAGTTCGAGTACCGCACTGCTTTCGGCAAGTTGTAATACAAACTCGACGACGTCGGTGATGTTGTCGAGGTCGTGGTACCAGTCGTCATAGATGTCGGCAAATACCTCGCCGTATTGGTTGTGCGAATACTCCACACCTCTATTCCACCACTTGTGATCTCTAAACCAGTAGTACCCTTGAGCAGATGGTGACGTACCTCGACCACGCGGCTTCAACGCCCATGCGCCACGAGGCAATCGAGGCCATGACCCCTTTTCTCGACAACCTGTATGCCAACCCGTCTGGGTCGCACCGGTTTGCTCGGGTTGCGCGCAAAGCACTCGATGAAGCCCGCGATGTGGTGGCCGAAGCGCTCGGGTGCAATGCCGGCGAAGTGATTTTTACAAGTGGCGGCACCGAAGGCGACAACTCGGCAGTGTTGGGCACCGTGCGCAAATTGGGTGGAGTAGCAGTGTGTACTGCAACCGAGCATCACGCCGTGTTGCATTGTGTTGAGCACGTAGATGGCGTTGTCGTGCGAGTGAACAATGTTGGTTCTGTAGACCTTGATGATCTGGCACGCGTGTTGCAAGAAGCCACACCAGACAAACCGATCACTGTGGTGTCGGTAATGGCAGTCAATAATGAAGTTGGCACAATCACACCAATGCGTGATGTGGCTCGCATCGTGCGCAAGCATGCACCGAACGCATTGCTTCACACCGACGCCGTGCAAGCAGCATGCTGGATTGACTTGCGCGAGATCACTCCGCTCGTCGACGCGCTCTCGTTGTCGGCACACAAATTTGGTGGACCAAAAGGTGTTGGCATCATGGTGTTGAAAGCCGGCAAACAACTTGAACCAATGATCTTTGGTGGCGGCCAAGAGCGCGACAGGCGCAGTGGCACGCACAACGTTGCAGGCATTATTGGTGCTGCAACCGCATTACATTTCACCGACATCACTCGTGCCGACGAAATTGAACGAATCACCAAGCTGCGCGACCGACTTGTAGACGACATTGTTGCCGCATTGCCAGACGTGCTTGAAACCGTGCCGCGCGAACAGCGCGTGCCGGGCGTTGCTCACCTGTGCATTAAAGGAATAGAGAGTGAAGCATTGTTGTTTTTGCTCGACCAAGCCGACGTGTGTGCATCGGCCGCATCGGCTTGCGCAAGTGGCGCAATGGAACCCTCTCATGTGCTCGCAGCAATGGGCCTCTCGCGCGAGTGGACAAATGGCGCTCTGCGGTTGAGCCTTGGCCACACCACCACTGATGCTGATATCGACACTGCTGTGCGCACCATTGTTGGCGCAGTTACGCAATTGCGTCGTTAGCCTTTACAGCATGAAAGTGCTCGTGGCCATGTCTGGAGGCGTCGATTCGTCGGTCGCTGCAGCCGAACTCAAAGATGCTGGTCACGAAGTAGTTGGAGTCACCATGCGTTTGTGGGGCGGCGAGAGCGACACCGGTTGCTGTTCGGTTTCGGATGTGGATGACGCAAGGCGCGTTGCACAACAACTGGGCATCGATCACTTGGTATTCAACTTTTCAGATGATTTCAACAAGCATGTCGTTGACCCATATGTGAAAGCACACGTAGATGGCTTTACGCCCAACCCCTGCATCGAGTGCAACCGCCACCTCAAGTTTGATCGCCTGAGCGAGCGGGCACGTCTGCTTGGTTTTGATGCTGTTGCTACTGGCCACCATGCGCGTATCGAAAAAGACGATGAAGGCACGATGCGACTTGCTCGCGGTGCTGATGATGCCAAAGACCAAAGTTATGTTGTGCACATGCTCGACCAAAAAGAGTTGGCCTACACCATGTTTCCAGTTGGGCACTTAACCAAAGCGCAAGTGCGCGACAGAGCAGTTGAATTGGGACTACGCACCGCAACAAAACCTGACAGCCAAGACGTGTGCTTCATAAGCAAGACCGGTGGGCGTGAAACTTTCTTGGGCAACCGCATTCCATTTCGTCCTGCACAAGTAGTGAATGAAGATGGCTCAGCGGCGGGCAGTGTCGAAGCACTCGAGCTCGTAACGATTGGTCAGCGCAAAGGGCTTGGCTTGCCAGGTGGCGGACCAAAGCAATATGTGGTCGGTGTCGACACCCCAAATGCGCGCATCACTGTGGGGGATGAGTCAAAGTTGTATTGCGCATCGGTTGTTGTGAAGAACATCGTGTGGTCTGATGCGGCAGATGCGCAACGATTAATCGTCAATACTGACGTGCTGGTGCAGTCGAGTGCCCATGGCGCGGCAATCCCAGCAACCGCTGAAGTATTAGGAAATTCCGAGATTCGCATTACTTGGCGCGAACCGCAGCGCCGCATTGCGCCGGGCCAAAGTGTTGTGCTGTATGAAGTCACCAATAATTTTGTTGTTGCTGGTGGAATTGCTTGCGCAAACTAAAAGCCTTCGGTTTAGTAATTGGATTATTGGGCACAGCAGTTTTTGCCCAATCTGCTCAAGCACAATCGTCATCGTTTCTTGAAAGGCGCGTCATCGGCACAAGTGTGCTTGGCACGCCGATAGAAGCCATTCGGCTCGGTACCAAAGGTGGAGTTGTTGTCGTGGTGGTTGGCGTAATTCATGGCAATGAAGCAGCAGGTTTGTTGATCACCGACGCACTGCAAGAGACATTTGTGCCGAACGGAATTGATCTGTGGATTATCCCGACCATGAACCCGGACGGCTCTGCGCTTGATCGACGCGGCAATGCCAATCAAGTCGATCTCAATCGCAATTTTCCTTACAACTGGGCCAAGATGGGCAAGCCGGGGTATTGGCAATATGCCGGTAAAAGCAAAGCGTCAGAGCCAGAGACCAAAGCTGTTGTTGCGTTTATGCGCGAAATCAAGCCGGCACTGGGCATTTGGTATCACCAAGATCTCAACATCATCTCGCCGGGCACAGGGCTCGAGGGCACGATGCGCTCAACATATTCGCGACTCACGGGCATACCAATCAAACGGATTACGGGCGGAAGATATACGGGCGTAGCCGCCACTTGGCAGCGCCACAGCGTAAAAGATGGCATGGCATTTGTGGTTGAGTTGGGCAAAACTCTGAGCACGTCTGAGGCCAAGATCCACTCAAATGCAGTACTCAACATTGCGATGCTGTTGACCGACAACTGACCGACAAGAATAAGACGATGCCAAAATTTGATCGTCGAACTTCATTGCTCCTGCTTGTCGGTATTGCAGCCGGATTTTTGTCGGGTCTGTTTGGCGTAGGTGGGGGAATTTTGGTCGTGCCTGGTCTCATCGTTGCAACCAAGATGGATCAGCGACTTGCGCATGGCACGTCTCTTGCTGCGGTATTACCAATCTCGTTTGCAAGCCTGCTGACATATTGGTCGAACGATCATGTCGATTGGTCGGTCGCGTTGTTTTTGGCAATCGGTTCTATATTTGGTGCAGTCCTCGGTGCAAAGCTGCTTGCAATCGCATCCAAGCGAGTGTTGTCAACAGTATTTATTTTTGTACTCGTTGTCTCTGGTATAAAACTGATGTTCAGTACTCACGGAGACGGACGCAACGCACTCTCTATCTCGATGATGGTTGTGTTGATTGCAATTGGTTTTACAACAGGTGCCCTTGCAGGCATGCTTGGTGTAGGTGGAGGCATGATTATGGTGCCTGCGATGATCGTGTTGTTTGGTATTCCATCAGCCATCGCTAAAGGAACTTCGCTCGCTGTCATTATTCCTACATCAATAAGTGGCTCGCTTCGTAATCGCAAAAACAACAATTCCGATTTTACTGCTGCGGCGATCATTGGTGCAATAGGTGTGTTCACTGCAATTGCGGGTGGTTGGGTGTCCGCCCAAATGTCCGACTCGCTGTCAAACACACTGTTTGCAATATTTTTACTTCTGATTGCAGTGCGTATGGCGATGCAGGCGCGTACGAGCGATGCGAGTGACAGTAGCGCTACGGCAACAACCGAGTAATACCCACTAACGCTTCGTATTGATCGACTTCGTTGTACATATGTGCTGATAATCGAACATAGGTATTACCCCGCACGGTCATGCATGCGACTTCTGCGTTGAGTTCAATTCCACAACGTTCAATTAAAGAGTCAACTTGCGATTTATCGAGAGGCGAGGTTGTCGGTAATCGAACCATGCGCAGCCATGGAGCTTCGACGGTGTCGCCCAAATGATTATCGACACCCCAAGCGTCTCTCAGCAATTTCGCACCTCCGTCGGCAACCCCGCGGTTGTGTGTATCGCGCTCTGCCCAGCTCCATTGTTCTTGAAATGCAATTGCTGCAGGTACGCAGAGATAGGCCGAATAATCGCTGGTGCCCTGCCACTCGAATGAAGTGGGGAAGCCTTCTTCGAATCCCCACGACGGTGCGAGCGGGTTCATCAACGCAGCAATTTCATTTGACCCGCAGATAAGTGCGGCGGCTGGGCGTGGCGCGCAGAGCCACTTATGCATATTGCCAACCCACACGTCGAACCCAGCGGGGAGTGGGTACTCGAGCATGCCAGCCGAATGTGCTGCATCGATGACAAAGCGAATGTGTGGGTGCGTAGAGCGAAGCGACGCAATCACTTCTGCAACAGGCATGAGCACACCTGTTTCAGAAGTGATGTGATCGAGCACCACAATGGTTGGCTGATTGTTGGCAGGCATTAATTCTCGGATACGAGACACAATGACATCTATGCGTACGTCGGTGGGGTACACCAAGTCGGCAACGCTGTATGTTGCGTTGCTGCGCGCGGCAATATGTTGCATGCCGTACAGCACGCCTCCGTAACCGAGTGATGTCGCGATCAGATGTGCCTGTTGTTTTTGGGCAGTGGCATCATCAACTAGTGTCTGAATGGCGGTGATAACACCCTGTGATGCGTTTGGCACAAAAGCAAACCGCTCGGGAGCAACGCCAAACCAATAGGCAACAATGTGTCGTGCCTCAATCATTAAGTTGGGCATCTCTGAACGAAACCATTTATTTGGATTGGCACTGGCGCGATCCTGAAACGTATTTTGCACTTCTTGAACATGCACGGGAACACTTCCGTATCCGCCATGGTTGAGATAGGCAATCGACTTATCGAGTTGCCACAGATGCGCCCACTGATTGTGTTGGATCATTGATTACAACCTATTGCAAGCGGGCAATGGTTTCGGAATGCAAGATTCCATTACTGCTGACCGATGAGTCTGCTCGCCAGTTGGCTATACCAAAACGATTGGTGATTGTTCCACCTGCTTCTTGCACGATGGGGTAGATGGCTGCGTTGTCGTATGGCTGAAGGCCAATCACATCGACTGCAACATCGATGGCACCCTGGGCAACGAGCATGTGTTGCCAAAAATCTCCGAAACCACGCGCACGTAATGCATCGGTTTGTAGCTGTACCAACTTGGGGATGCCACCAGCTGCTTGCCAACCTGCATTTGGTGTTGTGCTTACGTGAGCCTCGGCAATGGTTTGCGTTTTTGATACATATATACGAGTGGCATCGCGACCAGCATTCGAGAAGAATGCACCACCGCCAGTAGTTGCCCACCAACGAAACCCCATCGCCGGTGCAGAGACCACACCCAACACGGGCATGCCGTTATGCACCAATGCAATGAGTGTTGCCCACACGGGTACGCCACGCACAAAGTTGGTGGTGCCGTCGATTGGGTCGATGACCCATTGATACTCGGCATCGGCTGGCCCAGAAACCCCAAATTCCTCGCCAAAAATGCTGTAGTCAGGTCGCTCGGCGGTAAACACTTCAACGATGGCCTGCTCGGTGGCACGGTCGATCTCGGTGACCTCGCTGTTGTCGGCCTTGCGCGAAACCCCGAATGATCGGGACGAAAAGCCCGCAAGACTTATCTGGTCTGCCGCATCAGTTGCCCTGACCGCTAGGGCAAAATCTTCTTGCAAGTTCGGCACGATTAATCGTTGCTTAATGCGCGTAAAACTTGAGCAACTATTCCTTCTGCGTCGAGGCCCATTTGATGCAAAATTACATTGGGCTTGGCTGTTGGCACAAATGTTGTAGGTACTCCAAGCACATGGATGATGGGGCGTCTATGTGTCGTTGACGTGGTGTTATTGCTCGCATCGTTAATCGTGTTCTCGATAGTCATGCCAATGCCGCCGTCTCGAATGCCGTCTTCGGCGGTGATGACAACGTCGTGTTGCAACGCATCGGCGATCATTGCGGGGTCAAGAGGCGCACAGGAGCGCACGTCCCACACCGTCACGTCAATACTGCTGGCCTTGAGGGTCTCGGCAGCCTCGAGAGCGGCACCCACGAGTTTGCCAATGGCTAATACGCATACTCGCTTGGCTATGCCATCGACAAGTTTGCGTGCCTGCAGGCCGGAGCCGATGTCGTTCTCATCGACATTGCGAGCCAAGCCCTTCGGGTATCGAATAGCAACCGGGCCAGTGTCGGCTAGCGAAATGGCATCGCTCAGCATCTGCTGCAAGTCTTGAGTGCTCGACGGTGCGAGCACGCGCATGCCTGGCACTTTGGAGAGCAGTGCCATGTCGTAAACACCGTGGTGGCTTGGGCCGTCGTCACCTGTGATGCCCGAGCGATCGAGACAGAAAATTACTGGCAAGCGATGCATCGCAACGTCGTAGACAACTTGATCCCATGCACGATTCAAGAATGTTGAGTACAACGCAACGACAGGGCGCAAGCCACCCATAGCCATACCTGCAGCGGCAGTGACTGCATGTTGTTCGGCGATGCCTACGTCGAAGAAACGATCTGGAAAATGTTCTTGAAACTGAATCAAACCTGTTGGACCGGGCATCGCGGCAGTGATTGCAACGATGCGCGAATCTTGCTCGGCGAGTTTGATGATGGTGTCGGCAAACGCTTCGGTGTAACCAGTTGGCACAGATTTTGGCGGACCATTGATTGGGTCAAACATCGGCGCATCGTGCAAATGCTTTTCGTCATCGTCTTCGGCGGGCGAGTAGCCGCGACCCTTTTCGGTGATCACATGAATGACAACTGGACCTTCTTCAACACGTTGCTCGGCTGCAGAAAAGGCGTGTTCCATTGCTTCAATATCGTGTCCATCAATTGGTCCGATATAGCGAACACCGAGCGCTTCAAAAAAAGCAGGAGGTTGCAAAAACTCTCGAATTCCGGCTTTAAACGCTTCCATTCCTCGCTCGGCTTGTGTGCCGATGAGTGGAATATTTTTGAGGAATCTTTCAATCTTGCGTTGGCGCCGCACATACACAGGATTGATTCGAATCTTGATAAGTGTTTTGGAAAGTAATCCAGCTTTTCGCTCACCTGGTGCACCTTGTGAAAGATTTGAAATTGTTGGCGCATAACTACGACCATTGTCGTTGAGAATAATGATGACTCGCTTACTCGAATGTCCGAGATTATTGAGCGCTTCATACGCCATGCCGCCCGTCATGGAGCCATCACCGATCACGGCAACGATGTGGTTTCGATCTGGTGTCTGGCCCGCATCGCGTGCAACAGCAAGACCGTATGCATAACTGAGCACGGTTGATGCATGGCTATTTTCAATGAAGTCGTGAACGCTTTCCTCACGACTTGGGTAACCAGAGATGCCACCTGCCTGGCGCAATTGGCTAAAGCCGCCGCGCCTACCCGTAACAATTTTGTGAATGTAGGCCTGATGGCCCGTATCCCACAAGATGGCATCACGCGGCGAATCGAAAACACGGTGCAATGCAAGCGTGAGTTCGACAGCACCAAGGTTTGAGCCCAAGTGACCACCCGTTTCGGAGACTGCAGCCACAACAAAATCACGGATCTCGGCAGCTAGTTGCTCGAGCTCAGCAGTTGTCAAACCTCGCAAATCGCTGGGTTGACGGATTACTTCAAGAACCATGAGTTACAACGCTATCTGATGAACCTGCTACGCTAATAAGGCGATTTGGGGTTGTGACTAATGAGACGGGTGCGACGCCATCTGAGATGCAAGGCGTTGATCGAGCCTGTGGTGATTCCAGTTGTGGATCCGGGTACCAATTGCATAGCCAACCCCAAAGACAATTAATCCACCTAAACCATCGAGCCAGAAATGGTTGCCGGTCACAATGATGCAAAACAAGGTCAGCATCGGATACAAAAACAATGCAATGCGTTGCCATCGCTTTTTGGTAATTGGCCACAGCGCAAATACACACCATGTAGACCAGCCAATGTGTAATGAAGGCATCGCGGCATATTGATTGGAAACTTTTGCTGCCGCACCGCTATTGAAATGCAATGGGCCACCATACATTTCGACTGTGTCCTCAAATCCGAAGGTCAGCGCACCGTTGTAGTTGCGCATCTCGTGAGGAATACATGCTCCTCCAAATCCGACGTTGTCTTTGGGACATGGTGCATCAAGCAGCCGGGGTGGCATGAGTGGAAACAGAACAAAACCAATAATTGCCAAACCGGTCATCGCTGCAAGCGTGTTGCGCCACTGGCCAAACACATCGGGTCTGCGCTTGAACAACAAAATGAAAATGCCAAGTGTCACAAAGAAATGCGCAGTGCCGTAATACGTGTTCATGACTTTGATGAGCCAAACTTGCGGCAAGAAAAAATCTTGAATCGACTCTTCGTGGTAGAGGCCGAGTGCGCGCTCGATGCGGATGACGCGTACCGCATTCGTGAACGAATGGAGCGGGATATCGGCGCCATTGACAAATGCCGAACCAAATCGGTTTCGAATCAGCGTGTATGTGGTATAAAACACAGCGACAATCAGCGCCTCTTTCCACCACAGTGTGCGATGGTGACGCGCCACGCTAACTGCTGGCTGAGGGCTGCTTGTCACATAAAAATTGTAGGCTTACGGCTATGACTATTAATGCGTCCATAAGCACCAGTGGGAATCTTGTTGAAGCCGATGTAATAGCCAAAGTGTTGGCTAAAGGCCGGAGCACCGGGGCTGAGTTTTCCGAGATCTATATAGAGGACAAGCGATCGACCTCGGCTGGACTCGATGACGGCAAGGTTGAGCAGGTGACGAGCGGCCGCGATCGCGGCGCTGGCATTCGTGTCGTTGCTGGGGACACAACTGGGTTCGCCCACACATCTGACTTGTCTGAACGCGGTTTGCTTGCAGCAGCCGAAGCAGCGGCAGCCGCAGCACGCCAAGGCGATGGCGGAGTGCACAAGATTGCACTGCAGCCGTTGTTGCGTCATCCTGTAAATAATGTGCGCATTGCGCCAAGTGATGTGCCGAAGGCCAGCAAAGTTGCGCTGCTTGAGAGGGCCAATGCTGCTGCTCGGTCTATCGACGGCGCAATCGTGCAAGTATCTGCCGGATACGGCGACTCGTACAAGCGCATCTTGGTCGCCAACAGTGACGGCGTGTTTAGCGCTGACGATCAGGTGCGCACATTGTTTCGTGTGAGTGTTGTGGCAACAGGTGATGCAGGAATGCAAACCGGTTACGACTCGCTTGGTCACACCATCGGTTTTGAAGTTTTTGATGAAAACGATGTTGAAGAGATGGCCGTTCGTGCGGCAAAGCAAGCAATCGTAAAACTGCAGGCTCGCCCAGCACCATCTGGTTCGCTACCTGTTGTGATCAAGCAGGGCAGTGGTGGAGTGTTGTTTCACGAAGCATGTGGACACGGTCTTGAAGCAGACCTCGTTGGCAAAGGTGCGAGTGTGTACCGCGGCAAGATGGGCGAGCTCGTTGCATCGCCACTTGTGACATTGATTGATGACGGGACAATGAGTGGCGAGTGGGGTGCGATTGGCATCGACGACGAAGGACATCCATCGCAACGCAATGTGTTGATCGAAAATGGAATTTTGACTGACTACATGTGGGACTTTTTGCGAGCACGCAAAGAGAACCGTCGTCAAAGCGGCAACGGTCGCCGCCAAAGTTATGCAGACTTGCCAATGGTGCGCATGACCAACACGTTTGTGACAAACGGAACCGAAAACCCAGACGACATCGTGCGCGCAACCGAGCACGGCGTCTATGTGGCCAAGCTTGGCGGCGGCAGTGTGGACACGGCAAGCGGCGACTTTGTGTTTGGCATGGTCGAGGCATACCTCATCGAAAACGGTGAGATCACTGAGCCGCTGCGCGAAAGCAACTTGATCGGCAATGGGCCACAGGTGCTTAAAGATATTGACTTGCTTGGCAACGACTTTGCAATGGGTAACCCAGGCATGTGCGGAAAAGATGGACAGGGTGTGCCAGTGGGCGATGGTCAGCCAACTCTGCGCGTAAAGGCAATGACTATTGGTGGCACCGCCGCATGAGCAATAGCTCAAGCAATAGCGTTCCCGACCTGCAAGCAATTGTTGACAGAGTAGTTGCAACAGCCGGAAAAGGCGAGCAAATTGAGGCCTATGTCAGCCGTGGTGGCGAGACTGCAGTGCGCGTGTATGAAGGCGAGGTTGAGCATTTCGTATCGGCGCAAAGCGAAGGCATTGGCATTCGAGTAATTAAAGATGGTCGAACGGGCTTTGCTTATGCGGGCACGCTTGATGCTGACGCGATTGCCGAAGTGCTTGCCGATGCACGCGACAACGTGGCGTTTGGTACGCCAGACGAATTCGCAGGGCTTGCAGAACCAGACGGTGTTGCTCAAATTCCACAAAAGTTTTGGGACGATGAATTGGCTGGGTATGCAACTGCCGACAAGATTTCGCTCACAAAAGAACTCGAAAAACTTACGCTTGGCATGGACTCGCGTGTGCGCGTTGAAGAATCCAATTACGACGATGGTTGGGGTGAGGTTGCAGTTGCAACGACCACCGGCATTCGTGAAAGCGGGCGAGGCAACTCGTGTTACGTATCGGTGAGCACACTTGCCGATGACGGCGATGAGACACAGACTGGTTTTAGTTTTTCGGTTGGCGATTCGCCAAAAGAATTCAATTTGCCAAAGGCCGCGCGTGAGGCTGCCGAACGTGCAACACGTTTGTTGGGTGCTGTTAAGCCGCCAAGCAAGCGCACCACGGTTGTTCTTGATCCATATGTGACTTCACAATTTTTGGGAGTGCTGTCAAGCACACTCAATGGCGAAAACGTTTCGAAGGGCCGCAGTTTTTTTGCTGACAAACTTGGCGAGACAGTCGCAGACCCACGCATCACGCTGGTTGATGATCCGACAAACCCACTTGCATACACCGCAACTGACATCGATGGCGAAGGTTTGGCTGCGCGTCGCAATGTGTTGATTGAAAATGGTGTGCTCAAGATGTTTGTGCAGTCGAGTTACAGCGCGCGCCGCACGGGCACAAAGAGCACAGGAAACGCAACACGTGGTGGCTTTGGCGGCACACCTGGCGTTGGGTGTTTGGCAATGCAACTGCAACCGGGTACGCAGAGCCAAGAAGAGTTGATCAAGGGTGTTGATGACGGCGTATGGATTCAGATGGTGCAAGGGCTGCACAGCGGTGTCAACCCAATCTCTGGCGACTTCTCGACTGGCGCATCGGGCATGATGATTCGCAATGGCGCAGTTGCCGAACCAGTGCGCGAGTTCACAATTGCTTCGACACTGCAACGCATGCTGCTCGACATCGTGGCTATTGGTGGCGATATCGATTGGTTGCCATCGCGTGCTGTGGGCTTGACGCTCGTGATTCGCGACGTGACCATGAGCGGCCAATAGCGAGCTAGATACCCCGCAAACAACCGCGTAATTCCCCTGCTGTAGCATATGTGCTACAGTTCAGAAATGACCGAAGTGCCTTCCCGCGAACTGCGAAATAACACGCGTGACCTCATTACGCGCGCAAACAAAGGAGAAACGATCGTGATCACAGTTGACGGCATACCAATGGCAGAGTTGCAACCTGTTCCAAGCAAGGCAAAGTGGGTACGAAAAGAGATTTTCTTTGCAGATTTCGTACAGGCCGATGCTGCAATGTTGCGCGATATTCGCGAAGGGCTTCCGACGATGGAAGAGCTTGATCGACGAGCTGATGCCATGTGGGATGGCACAAAGTGACGCGAGGGTTGCTTGACACCAACATCTTTATTTCTCGTGAAATGAGAAGACCTCTGGACGTCGCGAGCATGCCCGATGAGGTTTCCGTTTCGGTCATCACACTCGCAGAATTGCAGCATGGCATTTACAAGGCGGCCAACCTAGAGCAGAAGAAGATTCGGATGGCCACATATCAGCATGCAGCAACTCTTGAAGCGCTCGAAATTACGATTGAAGTTGCAAACATCTGGGCCGGTCTGCGGGCGTCTGTGCAAGGAGGAAAACGACAGATAACTGAGAATGACTTGTGGATAGCCGCGACTGCAATTCAGCAAGGAATTCCATTAGTGACCCAGGACAGTGCGTTTGAAGGACTGCACGACCTTGAAACCATCTTTGTTTAACACGATCTACTAAACCTGTACCCATGCCAATTCTTCACGCAATCATCCTTGGGTTGGTGCAGGGGCTCTCCGAATTTTTGCCCATCTCGTCAAGCGGTCACCTGGCGTTGGTGCCCTGGCTGTTTGGATGGAACGACTTTGGCAATCTGACCAATGGCGCTGCAGTCGAAAAAGCATTCGATACTTCATTGCATTTGGGCACATTGCTTGCGGTGTTGTTTTACTTGCGCCAAGAACTCGTTGGTTATGTGCGTGAAGGCGTGCGTTTGATCGTCGCACCCAAACGCGCAGACAAACAGATGGGCCGCAGGGCGTGGCTTTTTGTTGCATCAGCGATTCCTGCTGGAATTGCCGGCGCAATTGGTGAGCAATGGGTGACCGACAAACTCGGTTCGCCAGTAATGATTGCTATTTCGTTGATCGTGTTTGGTCTTGTGTTGTTGTGGGCCGACCGCCTGGCCGGCGAGCGCACGGAAAGCTCGTTTACTGCACGTGATGCAATGCTGATCGGCCTTGCCCAAGTAATTGCGCTCAATCCGGGCACCTCGCGCTCAGGCATCACCATTACTGCAGCACGCAAGTTTGGTTTTTCTCGCGATGCCGCTGCACGAGTGAGTTTTTTGATGAGCGTGCCAGTGATTGGTGGAGCAGTGTTGTTTAAGTTGACAAAACTTGCCAACGACGGCATACCCGAGGGCTTGCTCACACCAATGATTGTTGGCATTATTGCTGCGGGTATTTCTGGTTGGTTTGCAATGTGGGGAATGATCCGTATGTTGCGCAACCGCAACTTCAATGGCTTCGTTATTTATCGAGTACTTATTGGCACAGGTGTGTTGTTGCTCGCTGCTAGCTCAATCCGTTAGATAAGCTCGCTAACTCGAAACCACCAACGTCGCGTCGCCAATTGCTGCAGCACTTGCAACTGCTGCAGACAATTCTGCTGGCACAGCGACTATTACTCCAGTGACTACACCAGTTGTGTTTTCCATCAGACTTAAAACGAGTGCGTCAGCAGCAAGCACCACGCCATTGGCGATGATGTCGACATGATCGCCAACTTGCATTGGTGGTAGTGCCGCAGGTGGCACGATGGCCACTGATCGAAAACCAACCGGTAGTTGTAACTGTGTTGAAGTGCTCGTGCCTGTGTTGGTGGTGGTGAGTAATTCGCCAATCGAAATTGATTGTTGTGCAACTAAACCAATCTGCACATCGTGCAACGCAGTTGGGGCAACTGCCGAACGCACAAATGTGCGAGTGATAAAGAGTTGAGACGTGATGGCATCACCTGGCCCGATGTTGTGTGATGCAACAAGCACAACAACAGTGGCACCGAGTGATCTTGTGGCAGATTGCATGCGCGACATGGTGACGAAAAATGTGAGCGATGCACAACACATGAGGCCTGCAATGACTAGTTGTCTGCGTCGATTATTGCGACACAACGCCAAATAATTGGTTGCGCACCATTCGCGATTGCGTGCAATAACGGGCGAGAGAATGGTGTGGAGTTTGCTCAAGGATGCCGGGATGCGTTTGCTGGTCATGCACAGTTGTGTGCGCGAGACGCACTCAAAGTGCGGGGTGGTACGTCAGAGGTTATGAGGCGGGCGTGGCAGCAGGTGTGCTGGCAGGGGCTGCTGGTGTGGCAGCGGGTGTGCTGGCCGGAGTTGTTGATGTGCTCGATGAATCAGATGTGCTCGTGGTTGCACTCGAGGTCGATGCTGGCGTTGTGCTGCTCGAAGTCGATTTGCTGTCGGTCTTGTAAAAGCCGCCGCCTTTAAATGAAACACCAACGGGGGTAAAGACCTTTTTGACTGGCTTTACGACGCCGTCTTGTGGGTGAGCCAACTCGGTCAATGGGTCGTCGGTGAACGCCTGGTAAACCTCGATCGTCTCGCCGGAATCAATGAATTTATAAACATACGTTGGCATCAGGTCAACAATTCTAGGATGCAAGGGTGGCAATGCACACCGCTGTTATCCCCGCTGCTGGAATGGGGACGAGATTTCTGCCTGCGACCAAGGCGGTGCCAAAAGAATTGATGCCCATTTTTGACACGCCTGCCCTGCAACTCGTGATGGATGAAGCAATTGGGGCTGGGTGTGACCACATCGTTGTGGTGTCAAACAAAGCCAAGAGCGGCATTGAGGCGTACTTAGTACCTTCGCCCGACGTGGTCAAGCGTGTGCGCGACAGCGGTCGCACCGAATTGGCAGATCGACTTTCACTCATTGGCACCGATGTCAAGATCAGCGTCGTCTATCAAGATGCACCAAGGGGCCTTGGTCATGCGGTTGCGTGCGCGCGTCAAGCAGTTGGCAACGAATCCTTTGCGGTGTTGTTGCCCGACGAATTAATGGGCGATGCATCGTTGTTGGCACAGATGTGCAAGATGCACGAACTAGGTGGCAAACATGTTGTGGGACTCAAGCAAGTGCCGATGAGCGATGTGAGCGCATACGGTTGCGTAAAGACCACTGGTGCACCTGACAAAGACGGTGTTGTCACAGTTATTGGCGTTGTAGAAAAACCTGCGATCAATGAAGCACCAAGCGATCTCATTTTGATCGGTCGTTATGTTTTGGGTGCAGACATGTTTGACATGCTCGACACACTTGAGCCGGCAAAGGGTGGCGAGATCTTGTTGACTGATGCGTTGTTGATGGCAGCAACTGCGGGCAACCTGTTGGGTGTGGTGAGCGATATTGATCGCCACGACACTGGCTCACCGATGGGATGGTTGCAGGCAGTGATCGAGATCGCATTGAAGCGTAAAGATGTTGGTACAGAACTCTCCACATGGTTAGAAGGAAGATTCAAGTGAGCAAATTACAAGTAACGATTGATCCAAAAGAAGTTGGCATGTCGGCAGAGCGACTCAAGCGCATTGACGAACATTTTCAGCAATATGTAGACGATGGCAGGTTGCCTGGCTACACCGTTGCCGTTGCACGGTACGGACAAATTGCGCACGTGAGCACGTATGGCATGCGCGATATGGAAAGCAAACTGCCAACCGAACTTGACACCATGTATCGAATTGCGTCAATGACCAAACCAATTACGTCGATTGCGTGCATGATGTTGGTTGAAGAAGGCAAACTGCAACTGACCGATCCGGTGAGTCGATTTATTCCTAAATTTCGCCATACAAAGGTGTACGAGAGTGGCACCGCAGAAAAGCCAGTACTTGCGCCAATGAAGGAACCAATGCGTGTTTGGCACCTTCTTTCACACACTTCCGGTCTGACGTATGCGCATAATTATTCGCATGTCGTAGACGAGATGTATCGCAACGCTGGTTTTGGTTTGGTTTCACACGGTCAGGAGACGCTCGAAGAGATCTGTGATCGCTTGGCAGACATGCCGCTTGTTTTTGAACCTGGCTCATCGTGGATCTATGGCGTGTCAACCGATGTGTTAGGTCGCGTTGTCGAAGTTGCGTCCGGAATGTCATTGAACGATTTTTTCCAAACGCGTATTTTGCAACCATTGAAAATGCAGGACACGAGTTTTTGGGTGCCGAAAGAAAAACTGTCACGTTTGGCTGCGGTATACACGCCAGATGAAACTGGATTAAAGGCAGTGCGCTTGCCGTCGATGGAGCAGTCGGTGCTCACCAAGCCAACAGCCTTTTCGGGTGGCGGTGGGTTGGTATCAACTGCGTATGACTATTGGCGTTTTTTACAGATGCTCGAAAATGGTGGCGAACTTGATGGTGTTCGATTGATCTCGCCAACAACTCTTGATCTCATGACCAAGAACCATTTGCCGAATAATCAAGACGTCTCGCAATTTGGTCGTGTTGTTGGCGAAGAGGTCTTTTATGACGGTCTTGGTTTTGGATTGGGTTTTGCTGTCGTAATAGATCAGGCAAAAACCAAAGTTGCCTGCTCGGACGGCACATTCAGTTGGGGTGGAATATTTAGTACCGCATTTTGGATTGACCCAGTCGAAGAGATCACTGCAACCTTCTATACGCAGTTGATACCCTCCACGACGTATCCAATTCGCCCGTTTTTGCGCAGCATGGTGTACGGCGCAATTATCGAATAGCGGTGATTAATCGGCGCGAGAAAATGCGCCGGGTTCATCAATCACAAAACCAAACTCGTCGACACTGACTTCAACTGTTTTGTTTTGTAGCAGGCTGATGT
>JBJOEQ010000070.1:0-26890 GCA_046049195.1 Actinomycetota bacterium
CGCCAAAAAAGCAACTAGCTACAACGAGCAAGCAATACTTTCATGTCGTCTGGCATTTCAGCTTCAAACGACATCGATTGGCCACTGATCGGATGCAAGAAGGCCAACTGTGCGGCATGCAACATTGGACGCGGCGCAGATAACGAACTTCGTGCACCTCCGTATGTCGAGTCGCCCACAACGGGATGACCGATTGATTCGAGATGAACTCTGATTTGGTGAGTTCGTCCAGTTTCCAGATTGCATTCAACCAATGAGCTCGGCAACGGCAGATCAAACTTTGACTTCACTTCAAATCGTGTTCGAGCAGCCTTGCCGTCGACAACGACTCCCATGCGTGTCGGGTCTTTCTGGTCTCGACCGATAGGAGCATCGATGGTGCCTGACAACACGGTTGGGTGTCCCCACACGAGCGCCAAATAGGTGCGCTTCACTTCACGCTTTGATAACGCATCGACAAGTGCTTCGTATGCTGCTTGCGTTTTTGCCATCACCATCAAGCCAGTCGTACCCGCATCCAATCGATGCACAACGCCAGGACGCAACGGGTCACCAGCAGATGCCATTTCGGGAAATCTTGCAAGGGCTCCGTTGACCATCGTGCCTGTTGGATTACCAGCGCCAGGATGCACAACCAAACCTGCATTCTTATTGATCACCACAATGTCGGTGTCGTCATAGACAACATCCAAGATCACGGTTGTATCGGCCGTCGGCAACTCTTTTTTTGGCAGCAATGCCGTATCAATAGATATCGACTGACCCTCAGCAATTTTGGTTTTGCCGGTCACGGCACACACTCCGTCAACCACCACTCCACCGGCCTGAATAAGCGACGCCGCAGAGGCACGACTCACATCGGCGATCAACGCAACAATGCGATCTAGACGCTGATCATTGAGCGCTGCAGGAATAATTTCGTTCAGCACTAGTGGACATCCGTTCGATTGATCTGAGAGTTGTACTTGAGCATTGCCACCACCATTGTCGCGGCTCCGATCATGATTGCCATGTCGGCGATGTTAAAAACTGGCCACCACTGAAAATCAATGAAGTCGATAACGGCACCACGCATCCATCCGGACCCTCGAAACAGGCGATCCAAAATGTTTCCTATTGCCCCACCAATGATCAAACCCGTTGCCACACGCGTCAGGGCGTTGTCTGCTCTGCGTAGCGACAGCAACAACAACGCCACAACGACCAAGCCGATAACACCGATAATCGGACCAATCCCAGTACCGCGCGAGAATGCCATGCCCCGGTTATAGGTCAAATTCAATTGCATTGTCCAGATCACATGAATGATGCGACCATCAGCAAGATCACGCAGAGCCCAAGCTTTTGAAACCTGGTCCAACAGCACAATGACGGCTGATATCAACAAACTCATGCGCGTTGTTTTCATCATGAGAAATCGGCTGCCCAAAAATTGTGTTTGGCGTCTGTCATCGACGGCCGATGCCACCGACACGCTCAAGAACCGACTCGGTTGTTTCCGGAATCGCCTTGAGACGCTCGCGCGGAATCGCTAAACCGGTGTGTACGGAATATCCATACTCGCCAGTCTTGATTCGCTCAAGTGCAGCATCTAACTCTTCAACAATATGCCGAGCCTGCGCCGAGAGCATGAGGTCGCGAGAACGTTCGACCACCATAGTGTCGCCTTCACCGCCCTCTTCATCAAATTGCACATCACCCATCTCCACATCTTGAATCAGCGAGTTTGCCTCATCATCAAGACGCAGAGCCTGACGCAACAGCACGGTTTTCTTTTCGAGCATCAATTCGCGTTGACCTGCCAAGAACTTCAGATCAAATTCTTTCGTCGCCTGAATACCGTCGGCAAACTCGGTTTTGATGATCGGTGGGCGCGGTGGTGGCTCTGGCTTGCGCTTTGCTCGCAATGCGGCTTCGCGTGCTGCTTCTTTTTCTGCAGCAAGCGCAAGTCGAGCAGCTTCCTTTTCTTCACGAATGCGAGCCTTCTCTACCTCTTGGGCTGCCTTGAGAGCCAACTTTTCGGCAGCAACGCGTGCCTTTTCCTTGGCGGCCTCTTTCGCTGCCAATGCTTTCATCTTCTGCTGTAACGCCATGTTTTTCTTGCGTTGAGCGGCAATCTTTTTGCGCTCCATTTCCTTTTCGCGCATTGCCTTCTTGCGCGCCACATCAGCGGCTTTTTTAGCAGCGGCCTTCTTGGCCAACTCGGCCTTTTTCAGAGCAAGCGCTTTCTGTGTAGCGAGCTTTTTCTGGGCAGCGAGTTTCTTTTGTGCCGCAACTTTCTTTGCCAGATCAGCCTTCTTCTTCGTTAATGCTTTTTGTGCAGCAAGTTTCTTTTGTCCTGCAACTTTCTTCGCCAGATCAGCCTTCTTCTTTGCGAGCGCCTTTTGTGCAGCAAGCTTCTTCTGCGCAGCGACTTTCTTCGCCAGTTCGGCCTTCTTCTTCGCCGCAAGCTTCTTAGCCAATTCGAGCTTCTTCTTCGCGGCAACTTTCTTCGCGAGATCGGCTTTCTTCTTGGCCGCAACCTTCTTGGCTAGAACCTTTTTCTTTGCAACTGCTGATGGCATGTTTCCCTCTCGAACTTGGCGCTTTACCGTACTTGATCGACACCTATATGGACGGCATTCCCATCCAAATCCCCAGTTGGTTCTAGGCCTGAAACCCACTCAATCCGCTGTGCCAGTGTCTCGGACGCGATATATGTCTCAAATTGGGACACTTGTGACTGCAATAAATCTGGCAAACCGAGCGTCAACACGATGCGATCAGATACGGCCAATCCGGCTTCTCGCCGAGCCTGTTGCACCATCCGCACAATGTCTCTGGCTGCACCTTCCGCCAATAACGCATCAGTCAATTCAATATTCAACAACACGATTCCCTGGCCGTCGGCAAGCGCGGCGCTCGCAATTGTTTCGGTATCCCCTGCAGCAGCCACTAATTTAACTTGAAACTCGTGCGGTTCGAGCGCGACTCCACCAGCAATAACTTCGTCTCCGTTTATCGACCAATCACCTTTTTTGACCGCAACAATCACTTTTTGAGTGTTTGCGCCGAGGCGTGGCCCGAGCGCTGCAGGAATGAGTTGCAATTCGTGTTTGGCCACTTGGCCAAGCTCGGTTGTGAGTGTCACTTTATGAACATTCACTTCGTCGGTGATAATCGAGACAAACGATTGCAACGCATTAGCTAACGGTGAAGCAACGGTCAGTTCTCCAAGTGGTAGTCGAACACGGCGCGAATGAACCTTGCGCAATGACAACGTTGTCGAACACACGTCGCGCACCTGATCCATGACTTTTTCAAGTTCGTTGTCACTCGGCACAATGCTGGCGTCCGGCCAATCCTCAAGGTGCACACTTCTCAAACCTGTGAGTTCTTTATAAATCTTTTCGGAAGTTAATGGCAACAGTGGCGCAGCAATGCGGGTGAGCACTTGCAACACCGTGTGCAACGTGTCAATCGCTTCTTTGTCACCTTTCCAAAAACGATCGCGGCTGCGACGGATATACCAATTTGTCAGAACGTCTAAAAACGTACGCACTTGTTGGCAGGCATTGAAGATGTCGTATTGGTCCATCGACACAGTCGTGTCTTCGATCAGACGCTTCAATTTTGAAAATACGTATCGATCCAACACGTTTGTTGAGTCGTAGCGAACTTCGCCCGTCATCGACTCGGCGTTGGCGTACAACGATAAGAAATACCAACTGTTCCACAACGGCAACATCACCTGTCGCACGGTGTCACGAATGCCTTCTTCGGTTACTGCAAAATCCGAACCACGCAAAATAGACGAAGACAGCAGATACCAGCGCATGGCATCAGCGCCGTAGGTATCGAAGACATTCATCGGGTCTGGATAGTTGCGCAGGCTTTTGGACATCTTTGCGCCATCGTCACCCAACACAATTCCGTGGCTGACACATATTGAAAAAGCGGGACGATCAAACAGCGCTGTTGCCAACACATGCAGCGTGTAAAACCAACCACGTGTCTGGCCGATGTATTCAACAATGAAGTCGCCGGGATAATGCTGATCAAACCATTCTTGATTCTCAAACGGATAATGCACCTGAGCAAACGGCATCGAGCCACTCTCAAACCAGCAATCGAGAACTTCGGGAACCCTACGCATCATCGACTTGCCCGTTGGGTCATCTGGGTTAGGTCGCACCAGGTCATCGACCACAGGGCGATGCAATTCGGTGACGTTGACACCAAAATCGCGCTTGAGGTCGGCAAGACTGCCATACACATCAATGCGCGGATACGCAGGGTCATCACTGCGCCATACGGGAATCGGTGAGCCCCAGAATCGATTGCGACTGATTGTCCAGTCGCGCGCATTTTCTAGCCATTTGCCGAAACTGCCGTGTTGCAAGTGCTCGGGCACCCACGTGATCTGTTCGTTTAACGCAACCATGCGCTCTTTCACTGCCGTCACATTGACAAACCACGAGCTCACGGCTTTATAGATGAGTGGTTTTCCGGTGCGCCAACAATGCGGGTATGCGTGGTCGTATGTTTCGTGGCGCAACACAACTCCACGCGATTTGAGTTCGCGGATGATCAGCGGGTTGGCATCAAACACCAACATTCCAAAGAAGTCTGGCACTTCACTCGTAAACAATCCCCGACTATCAACGGGCACAACCAGCCCAATTCCGTTATCGCTGCACACTCGTTGATCGTCTTCGCCAAAGCCAGGGGCAAGGTGCACTACCCCAGTGCCGTCTTCCGTTGTTACGAAGTCGCCCGCAATCACTCGAAATGCGTCTGGCTGATCGGCGAAGTACGAAAACATTGGCGTATACATGCGACCAACCAATGCCGAGCCGAGCACAGCGTCCAACACCTCGGCGCCTTCCAATTCTTTTTCATACGCACCAAGTCGCGCTTCGGCCAAGATATAGATAGTTCCGTTATGGCGCACTCGCACATAACTCACGTCTGGCGCCACCGCAAGAGCCAAGTTGCTCGGCAGTGTCCACGGCGTTGTCGTCCACGCCAACAATGATTCTCCAGTTTCGAGCACGAATGCAACGGTCAATGCTGGATCTTGCACTTGCTTATACGCATCATCCATGCGCGTTTCGGTATTTGACAACGGTGTTTCAAGTGCCCACGAATATGGCAGCACACGAAATCCTTCGTAAATCAGACCCTTGTCCCACAGCGTCTTAAACGCCCACATCACACTTTCCATATACGAGACGTCGAGAGTTTTGTAATCGTTAGCAAAATCAACCCAGCGCGCTTGGCGGGTTACATATCGCTCCCAGTCGCTGGTGTATCGCAGCACAGATTCTTTGCAGTACTCATTAAATTTCTCGATACCAAAGTCGGTGATTGCTTGTCGTCCAGAAATCCCTAATTGGCGCTCTGCTTCTGCTTCAGCAGGCAAGCCGTGGCAGTCCCATCCGAAACGACGCTCAACTCGCTTGCCCTGCATCGTTTGATAGCGCGGAACCGCATCTTTTACGAACCCAGTGAGCAGGTGGCCATAGTGCGGCAAGCCGTTTGCAAACGGTGGACCGTCATAAAAGACATATTCGTTATCGCCATTGGTGCCAGCATCTCGTTGATCGAGAGAAGCCTGAAAGGTGCCGTCAGTAGCCCAGAACTCAAGCGTCTCATTTTCGAGCGCAGGAAAGTTTGGCTGAGAATCAACCTTTGGATAAGTCACGGTGCGTCAGTGTAAAGGCAAATGCGTGCTGCTGGCTTGATGCTTAGCAGCGAAGCAAGATGCCTTGCACGACGATCTGCAAAAATAGCAACACCACAAGGGGCGAAAGATCGAGCGGGCCGGCAAGGGGCAATGCCCGCCGAACGGGAACAAGTACAGGATCGGTGAGCATCATGACGACGCGAACAACTTGACCCATGGGGCCATTTGGATTGGCGGGAAACCATGAGAGAATTACTCTTCCAATAATGAGGAATGTGTAGAGACCTACAAGGGAGCAAAGAAGATTAATCACGGATAACGCGCGTGCCACGAGGTGTCAACAAAAATACACCTGGCGCAATCTTTTCCATTTTGCCTTCGATGCCATACGTCATTCCGCTCGCAAAATCAATCAGTCGACGTGCAATTTCCGAATCTGCAGCACCGATATTCATTGCAACAGGCCGACCAGACCTCAGCAAATCCGCAATATCTTTTGCTTGATCATAACGAGTTGGGCGAATGGCAACTGGCTCAGCAGTTGTCTGTGTCAGTTTGCGCACGGTACCACCAGTGCTTGCGCCACTTGGTCGAACTTGCACGCTTGAGTCATCACGTTGCGCTTGTGCACGGGCAGATGTTGGACGAGTAGCACCTCGAGGTCGCGGTGCTACTTCGTACTCATCGTCAACTTCGTCTTCATAGTCATCAACAATTTGCTGGGGCTGTGGACGTCGCGATACTCCTGCACCACGCGTAGCACGAGCGGCAGGGCGCTCTGTGGCAATCGAAGCGTCGTAGTCGTCGTATGCATCATCTGGTCCAAGACCGAGATAGTCCATCGCTCGTCTAAACATTGACATCAGGAAGAGGTTACAACACCCGACTAGATCGAATGTGGACGCTGGCCGAAAAGCGCCGTTCCGACCCGCACCAATGTGGAGCCTTCTTCAACCGCAATCTCGACATCGGCCGTCATCCCCATCGACAATTGTTTGACCCCCAGGTCAGCCGCCATCCGTTTGAGCAATGCAAATGCAGTGCGAGTCTTCATTGGGTCCATATCGGTTGGGCCAACAGTCATCAGCCCAGTCACGTCCAATCCCCCCTGTCGGGCTTGATGAACAAGGGCCTCAACCTCAGTCGGATCACACCCGCCTTTATCCATTTCACTGGTGGTATTGACCTGCACCAGTATTTCGCATCGGCCAGCCGAGGTGCGAGCCAACTGCCGCTTGACGAGTTCTGTCACCACCGATGCCCTATCCACCGATTGCCACACGTCAACAATGTCAAATAGTGACTTGATTTTGTTGGTTTGCAATTGCCCGATGAAGTGGACGGGAAGTCGATCAAGCCGTGCAACTTGGTGCGACTTGGCGATCAATTCTTGGGCATAGTTTTCACCAACCGCCTCACAGCCCGCAAACTTTGCATCGTTCCATGCGTCCTTAGTAAAAGTTTTAGTAACAGCGACAATGCCAACCCCAACCCCACCTGCGCGCAAAATTCGATCACGCAGTTCTGCAACGCGCGTTGCTACAAGTGCTTGATTCATAAATTCATGTTGGCCGATTCGATAGCGAGTTCGGCGGCCAATGCGCCAACCATCCGAAGTTGTTACTTTAAAAAGTCTGGTACGTCAAAGCCATCGGATGAGTCACGCAATGGATCTTCGCCCGAACCAAACAATTCTTTGATTCGGCTACCACGTTGGTCACCACGCGTATCGGCGCGACCATCACCACGACCCGTAGGTCGCGACATGCCCGAATCGGAGCGATCAAAACCTGCTGCAATAACCGTTACTTGCACTTCGTCATCAAGTTCATCATTGATAACGGTTCCAAAAATGATGTTTGCATCCTGGTGTGCAACAGCGTGCACAATCTCGGCTGCAGCATTCAGTTCAAACAAGCCCATGTCGGATGGCCCAGTGATATTCAGCAAAATACCGCGCGCGCCCTCGATTGACGACTCGAGCAGTGGCGAGTTGATAGCAGCGGTAGCTGCAGCGATCGCACGATTATCGCCCTTTGCTTTGCCAGTTCCCATCAGGGCCGTACCCGCATTTGTCAAAATCATTTTGACGTCTGCAAAGTCGGTGTTGATCAGACCAGGTGTAGTGATCAAGTTGGTGATACCTGCAACACCCTGCAACAACACTTCATCAGCGCGCTTGAACGCATCCAACAAACTTGTCTTCTCGGTGGCAACCGACAAGAGTCGTTCGTTCGGAATGATAATCAAGGTGTCGACCTTGTCACGCAACTTGGCGATACCGGCTTCAGCCTGCATGGCGCGACGACGACCTTCGAAACCAAACGGACGTGTCACGATGCCAACGGTCAACGCACCAGCGGCACGAGCGATCTCGGCGATGATTGGCGCAGCACCAGTTCCGGTGCCACCACCTTCGCCAGCAGTAATAAACACCATGTCTGCGCCACTCACCATTTCTTCAATGTCGCTGCGACTTGCTTCGGCGGCATCTTGACCAATCGCTGGATCACTGCCTGCTCCAAGACCGCGGGTGATTTCGCGACCAATATCAATCTTGAAATCTGCATCGCTCATGAGCAATGCCTGTGCATCGGTGTTTACCGCCACAAATTCGACGCCCCTCAAATTGGAATCGATCATGCGATTAATGGCATTTACGCCCGCACCACCCACTCCAATTACTTTGATAACCGCCAAAAAATTTTGTGGTGCACCAGCCATTATGTATTCCTCCTACGAAGCGTCGGCGACAACGGTATTAATTCTGTCACAGACACCGGTTCCTATGTTGGGTACAGGCTAGTTGATCGTTCAGGCTGGCCGTGATCACGACTGAACTACCGGGGTCCCCGTTGACACATCAATACTGATAATTGAGTTGACATCTTGGCGGCGCAATAAAACCACAACATTGACGAGTTTGTTGCGCATATCCACTGGAGCCCCAAAGTTGATAACCGTGCCAGTTTTTAGGGTCATCGTGATCTGCTCAGACCCTGCCACTCCAAGATGTTTGACCATTGGCGCAAGTTCGCTTGGCAAGGACATCGCTAGTTGACCAGCCGCCCTATAGGTATCGGTCGAGCTTGCTCCCGCCGTCAGATTGGGTCCCGTCCCGTCAATCCACATGTATTGCGTTGGTCGCCCCTCCACCACACTCAGCACCAAACCGTCTTCGTCAATTACGCGCGCGCGATTATCGACACCGAGAAACCATGCAACAGGAATTCGCTCGTTGATCTGAATCAATGCGCGACTGGGAAGGTTTGTTGTAATGCGAGCAGATTTAATCCACGGGTCGCTTTCAAGTCTCTCAACTGCAGTTTTGGTATCGACAGTGAGCACCGACCTACCCTTCAGTGAGTCGGAAACACTTCTCACCAATGCAGCATCCGCATATTTTGCACCTTCAACTTGCACGGTTCTGACTGCAACGAGTGGCGATGCCAGGACAATGAGTGCAACACCAACAAGCAAGACAAGGCCAAGACCTGTCATCACAAGGCGCTTGCGCTTATTGCCCCCAGCAACTTTGTTTGTCAGGATGCCCAATAATCGGCGCGATCTAGTTCCATCGCTCCACTGCGTACCAACAATTATTTGCGCATCTAGGTCTTGTGCAACATCATCATCGGTGATCAACACCCGAACCGACGTTGGTGCCTTATGCACCGATTGCGAATCGGTGTCCGATGGAAAATCACTTTCGGAGGGCTGACGAAAGTCTTCGTCCACAATAACGACACGACCTGATGCAGTAACTGGTGCAGTAACTGGCGCGCTTACTGGTATCTCAGCCGACACAACAGGCATCGTCACTTCTCTGGTCTTGATATCGGTTACTGAAGCAATTACTGGTTGCTCTTGTGTCGTTGACGTCTCATCACTAAACACCGCGCTCAACTCATCAAGTACTTCCGCCGGCACATCTAATGGGACTTGAAAATCAGATGACGACAAGATTAAAATCGGAATTGATGTGTCGGCAATCACCGACGTGTTCGAGTTGCGTTCAAAAATGTGTTCAAGCCTCACCGTTGCAACGCTGGTGTCCGATTCGCTTGTCAGTACATCCATGAGCGCTGGATCTATCGCTGCATCAAAACCAGCAAGACGAATCTCGCTACGCAAGTCGTATCCCGTTGAATCTTTTACCCGACGACGAATCTCGGCCATCACCTGCACTACATCCGACGCCAAGCCACCATCCTCAGACTGAATAAAGTTTGCATGCTTCTCCGAGACGTGCGCTGTTCCAATCCGAAAACCACGCATTCCAATCTGATCGATCAACGCACCAGCCGAAACCTCGCCTGGCACAGGATTGACAAACACCGAGCCAGCATTTTGCCCACCAGGTTGATTCTCTCTGCGCCACTTCACAATCTCAGACAACTGATTTTCCGCTACTTGTGTGTCAGTTGCCCAACCCAAATTGAGGGTCGCCGACAACACCACATGATGATCTGCAATCGCCGAACCCCTAAACCTCAGACCTAGATCAACTGCATCAACATGGGCTTCGACACCCCGCAGCAGATGAAAAATTCGAGCCGACACAAGTGATGACGCCATGTCAGACCCATGACCACCAGCGTTCATTCGCACCGCGCCACCAATCGTGCCTGGAACACCAACTCCCCACTCAAAACCTGTCAGCCCCCGATGAACACTTTGCCGAGCAGCTACCGGCAAAGGCACCGATCCGCCGAAAAGCGCTATCGGCTCAACAGCAAGGCCATTGTCTGCAACGTCGGATCGATCGGGTAGATCGATGTATTCCAAAAACCCGCCGAATGTGATCGCTAAACCCTGAAACCCGGTGTCGGCTATCAAGACGTTGCTACCCCGCCCAATGACCAATAACGGAAGATCGACCTGTGCCAAAACGGTGCTGATCGCTTCGAGATCATCTATCGACTCAGCGTGCACATGCAGTGCAGCGTTTCCGCCCACTCGGTAAGTCGTAAATTGCGCAAGCGACACATCGGTGTGCGCGCGCTTTGCAAATAACTCTGTTGCTAACTGCAACTCTGCAACTGTTGCCGGACGCTTAGAAAATCGAGATGTATTCATAATTTTTGTGTTTTAGTGCTTGCGTGCTTTGTTCGCACGATTACTTTGGCGCAACGAAATCACTTCGTCGGGAAGTTGGGCAACGTCACCACAGCCCATTGAAATACACAAATCACCAGTTGTCAGAGTCGATGCGAGAAAACTCACGAGTTCTTCCCGTTGCGCAATCCACTCAACCCTCTTACCTGGGTGGTTGTTCTCAATCGCATCGACAACAAGTTTGCCAGTTACGCCAGGTATCGGAGTGGTACCCGACGAATAGATGTCGGTGACCACAACGACATCGGCATCACCAAATGCATCTGCGTAGGCACTCGACATCACACTCATCCGATTGAAGCGATTGGGCTGAAAGACAGCAACCACTCGACTCCATATGTCTGTGGTATCCCGAGCACCGCGCAACACCGCGATAATTTCGTTCGGTAAATGCGCGTAGTCGTCCACAAATGTCACTCCGTCATCGACACCTCGCATATCAAAACGCCGTGCAACGCCGCGAAAGCTGCTCAATGCTTGAGCGGCAACTACGAATTCGACACCAAGCTCCATCGCCATTGTTAAAGCCGCCGTGGCATTGAGTACATTGTGCTCGCCCCGCAGTGGGAGATCTACAGATCCGACCAAAACTTGAAGCGATGACGATCCAGATTGTCGCGCCTCGACATCAAAACGGCTTCTTCCTTCTGCGAGAACTACGTTGATGGCGCGTACATCGGCATTGATACTCCTGCCATAGGTGCGACATGCTTGCGTGGTCGCAATTTTTGCAGTCACAGCATCATCGGCGCACATCACCTTCGGTCCATCAATCTTCTTCACATACTGCTCGAAACTTTCAACGATGTTGTCAAACGTTGCAAAATGATCAAGGTGATCGACGTCAACATTGGTCAAAATTGATCCAAAGAGTGGTAACGCCAAGTGTGTTGAATCACTTTCATCTGCTTCGACAACAAGATGCTTTCCGTTCCTCCATCCAGCACCCAAATTCAGGCCATGGATGTCACCGCCAATCACAAAACTCGGCTGCAGTCCTGCAGTGGTCAAGATGTGCATCAACATTGCAGATGTTGTTGTCTTGCCATGAGTGCCAGCCACCGCAACCGATTGCTTGAGTGCGCAAATTGCGCTCAACATCTGGGCTCGGCTGAGAACCGGAATTGATTGTGCCGCAGCAGCAGCAAGTTCGATGTTGGCAACAGGAATGGCGGTTGAAGCTGTGACCACATCGCAATTCTGCACAACTGTCGCATCATGTCCAACGATGATGTTCACGCCGAGCGCGCGCAGACGGTCCAGCACTTCAGACTCGTGAATGTCACTACCAGATACTTGATGACCCATCTCGCACAACACTTGGGCAATGGCGTTCATACCAGGGCCACCTATTCCAATGACATGAATTCGTCGAGGCGTGCTCAAATCAAAATATGCGATTCCGCTCATCGCACTACCGTCTCGGCTGCTTTTTCAACAACCGCTGCTATCGAACAGTTGCGATGCACCTCACCAAGTTTTCGTGCTTCATTCGCAATGCGAAGCCGCTTTGCTTCATCGCCCAACAGGTCGCCAATGAGTTGTACAAAAACGTCATCAGCAAGTTTTGACTCTTCAAGTAGCACTGCCCCGCCTGGATCACTCAATGACTTTGCGTTTGTGAGTTGATGATTCTCGGCCGCATCTTTCCATGGAACCAACACCGAGGCGATACCAACAGTCGCAATCTCCGCCACCGTCGAAGCGCCCGCTCTCGCAACCACCAAATCAGCCGCTGCGTAAATATCACTCATATTGCTGCTGTACGCAATTCGTTGATACATCATCGAACCATCGGGGCGTCTAATTTCACTCGCCAATTGCTGGCCTTCCATGTATCTCGACCCAGCAATGTGCAAAATAGCGACGTTAGCCAACGATGGGCTCTCCATCTGCGCAACAAGACTCTCAGTTGCACTGTTCAACACAGCCGAGCCAAGGGATCCGCCCATCACCACAACGATTTTTGCGTCAGCGCTAAACCCCAGGCGCATTCGTGATGCTGCACGAGAAGCGCCGCGGTCGAGATGTCGCAACTCTGCACGCACGGGTGCACCGGTCAGTTGTGCACGAAGCAGCGTGCTTGGCGTGTGTGCCACAGCAACAGTTGCTGCATACCTGGCCTGCATCTTTGTCGCCATCCCTGGCTTGCTGTCATACGAGCAAGTGACCACTGGAATCTTGAGATGACGGGCTGCGCGACAGATCGGTGCGCTCACATATCCACCCACCGAAACCACCACGCGTGGTCGGTGCTGCACCAACACTTGTGTTGCTAGTTGCGTTGCTCGCATCATCGTTGGCAACATTCGCAAATTGCGCTTGATCTTCGTGAGGCTCATGCCGCGCTGGAGTCCGTCAACGCTCAAAAATACGCATGCAATACCTGTTTGTGGCACGAGTGTTGTTTCAACGCCTCGATCCGAACCTACGTACACCAAGGTTTCGCGAGGGTGTCCGGCCTCTACCAACAATTCAATAATTGAAAGCGCGGGAACCACATGCCCACTTGTTGCGCCCCCCGTAATCACGGCATAAGTCGTAGGGGCAGGGGCAACCATGGCTCTACTTCATATTACGAGCAACATTGAGCAAAAGCCCCGAGGCTGCCATCACCATAAACAAAGAGCTTCCTCCATACGAAATAAATGGCAAAGTCAAACCTGTTACAGGAAGTGCCCCAATGACTCCACCGATGTTGATCGTTGCTTGTATGCACAACCACGTTGTGATACCACCTGCAAGAACTGCGCCAAATGGATCTCGTGCACGAAGCGCAACTTGAATACCTAGTAATGCAAGCGCCAGAAACAAACCGATCACCAATGTCGATCCGATTAAACCAAACTCTTCAGCAACAATTGCAAAAATAAAATCGCTGTGCGCTAGAGGCACATATCCCCACTTGCCCGTGCCACGACCAGCTCCAACTCCGGTAATACCTCCGTTAGAAATACTCAAAATTGATTGCCACACCTGATACGCCGAGTGACCTTTATTTTCCTCAAGATTGAGAAACGACAAGAAGCGCTGCTGCATGCGTGAACTCGTAGAAATTGCAATGACCGAACCCGACGCGGCAATGGCGCCCATGGTGCTGATTAACCGCATCGGCGTGCCAGCAATGAACATGGTTGACAAAATTACGCAAGTAAACACAATCGCTGCGCCAAAGTCTCTTTGAATCATGCACAATCCAGCTGAGACCGCCCAAACAGTCACGATTGGCCAAAATGTTCGCTGGGCATTTTCCATTTCTTTGCGGCGTCGACCGAGAACACTCGCGCAATAGAGCAACACAGCTACCTTCAAAATTTCAGATGGTTGAAAACGAACAGGACCAATCTCTGCCCATGCGCGCGCGCCGTTGATCGTCACACCAATCGGAGAAAACGGCAGCAGCATCAAACCAACTCCAATAGCGAGTACGTATCTCACCAACTTGTGCCAAATGTGATACGGCATTCGGTAGGTAACAAGCAACGCAAACAATCCGCATACCGACCATGCCAATTGCTTGCGAAACATGTACCAGGCAGATCCACCGTTGTTGATCGACACGATCGAAGACGATGACAACACCATGATCAAGCCAAATACAACGAGCACCGTAATAACGGCAACGATGCCGTAATAGACCCGACTAGGAGCATCAGTTGCAAGTCTGTTTGTTTGTGCCTTACCGCTCTTGTTCAAAACGGCTCGGCGCCTCTCGGCTGGGGTGAGTTGACTATCTGCAGAGATCGTTGCCATAAATACCTCGTCTTTTCGTTCTGTCTATTTGTTCTGTCTAGTTGCCTTGTTGCTGGTTGGATCTAGCTATTTCTCGCACACAATGCATGAAGTCGTTGCCACGTTCCATGTAATTGTTATACCAGTCGTAGCTAGTGCACGCAGGTGATAGCAACACGACGTCACCACTCGTTGCAAGTTTGTGGGCATGCACTACCGCATCTTTCATCGACGTTGCATGGATTACACGACACACATCAGTAAATGCTTTCTCTATTTCGTTCGCGTCATCCCCTATTGCCACAACTGCTTTGATGCGTTGTGATTGATCAGCCAGCAGCGAAAGATCAAGACCTTTGTTACGACCCCCCGCAATCAAAACAATGTTGTCAAACGATTTGATCGCAACAGAAGCCGCATGTGGGCTTGTCGCCTTTGAATCGTTAAACCACCTCACCCCATCAATCATCTCTACAAACTCAATTCGGTGTGGAGCATTATCAAATTCTGAAAGTGCCCGCGCCACATGGCTCGGTTCAACCAACCCGCTCTCAATTGATATTGCGGCGGCGGCAAGCGCATTGGTGATGTCATGCGGCATTGCGCGCTTCATGTCGGCAATGTTCATAATCGACCCGTGCGGCGAGTTGAGGCGTCCATCCTGCGCGTGATAGTCGCCGTGATTTGCCCCAAATGTAACCGTGCGTGCCGTGCTCTCATGCGCAACATGCAAAATCTGTGCATCATCTACTGGAGCAACTGCAACATCGCCGGCTCTCGTATGCGCCCACAGTTGCGCCTTTGCCGATACATAACTATGCATGTCGGTATGCCAGTCAAGATGATCTGGTGCAAGATTCAGCCACACCGATGCACGGGTCCGAAAGTTTTCAATATTCGCCAGTCGAAAACTGGAACACTCAACCGCAAATACCTGAGCATCGGTGCCGAGTGCTGCAATCAATGGTGTTTCGGTGTTGCCTACCGCCATGCTCTTGTGTCCGGCTGCATGCAACATCGCTGCCGTCATCAGCGTGGTGGTTGTTTTACCGTCGGTACCTGTAATTCCAAGCATCGGGCGTGGACCACCATTTCGTAATTCCTCAAAGTCGTAAGCCAACTCGAGTTCCGATGAGATAGTCAAACCCATTTGCCTGGCAGCAGAGACCACATGATGGCTTTCCGAAATTCCAGGCGCAGGAGCAAGACGAGTAATGCGCTGCAAAATATTTGCCACTGCTGTCTCGTCTGATGCTTCAACAAATTCGCAATGCAGCGAACGCGCAAAGGCGTGATGCTGTTCTGTGGCGTTATCGTCGGCAAGTATCACAGTCAGTCCTCGCTCATGCAGTGCTTGCGCAACAGCCATTCCTGCAACACCTAGACCAAACACCAATGTTGTTTGCGCAGCACTCAACGTAAACCAGCCTGACGCGTAAAGTCTGCAATAAAAATTGCAACTGCAGTTGCCACACAAATTCCTGAAATAATCCAGAAACGAATGATCACTGTTGTTTCGGGCCAACCACTCAACTCAAAATGGTGATGTATCGGTGACATTTTCAGTAGACGTCGCTTTCGACCAGACGCCTTGAATACACCCATCTGCACTGCAACCGAACCAGCTTCAAAAACATTAATTCCACACACGATCGGCAGAAGCAGGTGTGTATTTGTTGTGACTGCGAGCATTCCTAATGCAGCACCAAGACCAAGCGCACCAACATCTCCCATGAAGATTCGGGCTGGCGCCGCATTCCACCACAAAAATCCTGCGCATGCTCCTGCTAGAGATGCAGAGAGTACCGCCAGGTCAAGTGGGTTGACAATGTCGTAAATGCGCGGATTACGAAACGCCCAATAGGCAATCACGGTAAACGCCAAAAACCCAAACAATGCGGATCCTGCGGCCAGGCCATCCAAACCATCAGTCACATTGACTGCATTGGTAGTGCTCCACACCATGATGGCTGTCCACACGATAAAGATCGGTCCAGTGATGTCCCAGCCGGGATATGTGGCTCGCGTAAACGAAATCGTCTCGACAACACCTGTCGTGCTCGACAATAGCCACAGCAACAACAGGGTGATGCCAAACGTAATCCAACCCTTTTTCTTCCAAAAAATTCCTCGGTTGTGTTGGCGACGCACCTTCAAGTAGTCATCAAGAAAACCAATTGCTCCAAGCACAAAAACGGTAAGCCAAATAATGGCGGCCTGATCAGAAAACGGCAGGCCTGCTCGCACATGTGCGACAGTCCATCCAATCGCACCCGCAAACAAAATAGCGATACCGCCCATGGTTGGAGTGCCCTGCTTGCCCATCTGATGCACAGGCCCGTGATCCTCAGCGCCAAGAATTGGCTGACCCTTACCAAGCCGGGCAAAAACAGCCATCAGCAGACGGGTACCAATGAGCGACACGATCATGCCGATTGAACCTGCAATAAAAATTGGAATCACGAGAGCGCACCTATCAGTTCGTTGGCAACTTGGGCATCATTGAATGCCAGCACCCGATTGCCAATGGTTTGAGTTGTTTCGTGACCCTTGCCAGCGATGATCACGACATCACCTTTTCTGGCTGTCATTAACGCCAATTCTATTGCAGATCGGCGATCCAACTCGACACTGACATGCGATCTGCCCACTGCATCATCTATGCCAGACATAATTTGTTGCGCAATGTCAGAAGGTTCTTCTGATCGTGGATTATCTGAAGTGACGATGACACGGTCGGCGCCAAGCGCTGCGACCATCCCCATCATCGGACGCTTTGCAGTGTCGCGATCACCGCCACAACCGAACACCAAAATAATCTTTCCTCCAGGCACGATGACTTCTCGCGTGCTATCCAACACCCGACGAAGTGCGTCCGGAGTATGTGCGTAGTCAACAATTACATCAAATGGTGTGTCGGCCGATATCGCTTGATACCTACCGGCAACCGTTCCTGCGGCAGCCAATCCGGCAACAATGTCGACAACGTCAACCCCGAGACTGACCGCCACAGTGGCGGCAGCAAGCGAATTTAAAACATTAAATTTTCCACCAACAGCAACATGCACGCTGTTGTTGCGCCAAATATAGGAATGACTTTGGGGTGTGACCTCAATCTTGTCCACGTCGCTCAAGCCAAAACTCAAGGTTTCTATGTCGGCTGCATCGAGCAGTAATTGTCCGTGGACATCATCACGATTAACGATTCCCAAGTTTGTAAACCGTTTATCAAACAAGCTTGCTTTCGCAGCGAAATACTGCTCTAAAGTTTTATGAAAATCTAAATGCTCTGGTGAAAGATTGAGAAAAACCACCGCATCGAATTGTGTACCCACAATTCGTTGCAAGACAAGCGCATGCGAGGTCACTTCCATCACGACCGCCCGCACACCAGAGTTAGCTGCATGCCATAAATTTCGCTGTAGATCACACGACTCAGGTGTGGTTCTCGCACCCGAAAGTGTTCCGAACACTTCGGTATTTAGTCCCTGTTGACGAAAAATCGCGCCCAATAGATGTGCAGTTGATGTCTTGCCATTTGTGCCTGTAATACCGACGACTCGCATCCTCTTGCTCGGATGATCATATAAAGCACTCGCCATCTCGCCCATTGCGCGACGAACGTCGCTCACGATTACCTGAGCACAATCGATGGGCAACTTGCGCTCGACCAATAGTGCTGACGCACCCGCATTCAGCGCATCTTGAGCAAATTCATGACCGTCGGCATGGTCACCCACTACACAGCAGTACATTGAGCCGTGGCTCACCTGCCTTGAATCGTTGGTGATGTCGCTGATAAGAACTTCAAGCGAGCCCACCGAGGTATACATCACACCAGGTAGATGACCGGCGAATGTTGATTCAAGCAGCGCGCCAAGTGCTTGAGGTGCGACCGTTTTCGTCGTCGCTTTAATCACTAGTGCGCTGGCCCTAACTCAACAGGACGCTGTTTTGGACATCCCATGTCTGTTGCTGCTGGTCGTATATCAAGTTCGTTGATCAGTACCTGTGCAATGTTTGCAAACACCGGTGCAGCCGCTGTGCCACCGAAGCGATCGCGAGATGCTGGATCTGGTTCGTCGATCGAGACCAATACGGTGAAGCGTGGATTTTCTGCAGGCAAGAATCCAACGAACGATGCGAAATACGCTCGCGAACCGTCATCCTTGACGTATGTTCCATTGTCTTGGCGCTTGTAGCCAGTTCCAGTCTTCCCAGCAACCGTCATACCAGGCACCTTTGCAAGCGACGCAGTTCCAAAACACACGACATCGCCCATGAGTGAGCGCATCGTTGCTGCTACTTCCGGTTTGATCACCCGATGGGTAGCCGATGGCGCGCTCGGCTGATTGATCCCGTTCAAGTCAATGACTGAGCTCACGAGCCGCGGTGCCACATAGACGCCATTATTTGCGACCACATTGACACCCGCGATCAACTGCAACGCACTTGACGAATAACCGTAACCATAGGCAGTCGTAATTTTTTCAGTACCGAGCAACTCATTAAATGATTTGAGCAGTCCCTTGCTCTCACCCGGATAATCGACATCGGTCTTGGTACCAAACCCAAAGAGTGCCAGATAGTCACGAAGTGTTTTGGCCAGCATCGTCTGTGCTATTTGGACAGTTCCAAGATTCGAAGAATCAACAATGATTTTGCGAACAGTCATGTCTTCAAGTTCGTGTGGGAATGCATCAGATACAGGCTGTGCCCATTTTGTTCCTTGATTGAAAATATATGTTCCTGGCACTTTAAATACAGAGTTTGTTTGCACTGTTCCTTCATTGAGTGCCGCAGAAACGCTAAATACTTTTGCTACCGAGCCCGGTTCGTACGCATCCACTGCTGCAAAGTTGCCCGAGTCTGCGGTGTATGTACCATCAGCATTTTTACGAATCGTTGACATTGCATAGATTTCGCCAGTCATTGAGTCCATCACGATCGCCGCACCACCGCGAGCGTTGAGGCGCGTGATTTGTTGAGTCATGATTGCATCTACCTGAAACTGAATGTTGCGATCAATTGTCGTCACCAGATCTTGACCTGGCACTGCGGCCTGACTGGAGTCATCGCCAGTAGGTATCGACTGACCCTTGCTGTTGACTTCGCGCACCGTTCGACCATCAGTGCCTCCAAGAAGGTCATCGAATTGCGCTTCCAGACCAGAGATGCCAATGCCATCGATGTCGGTGCGACCAACAAGAGCACGCAGGCCATCGGACGTGAGAGTTCGGCTTTCCTCTGAATACGACGAGATTCCAGCAAGATTGAGTGCGGTCAGCGCATCAGCAACCTCAGTTGTGGCTTGGCGAGCAATGTAGAGAAAACTCGAACCAGTATTTTGCAGCTTGCTTGCAAGCACTAACTCGTCTTCTGGCGACATACCGAGAACACCAGCGATCGCATGTGCAGTTGCAACCGGATCAACGATTATTCTTGGATCAGCAAATACGGTGCGCGTTGGCACTGGCAAAGCAAGCTCTAGCCCATTGCGATCAAGAATTGAGCCTCGCTCAGCAAAAGCCGTGGAAATTCGGGTCCGTTGACTCACGCTTGCGTCGCGATAGTCACCTGCGCCAATTGTTTGTAAATATGAGACTCGAACAAGCATCGTCATCAACAACAACGAGACCAACACGTACATCGCAACAAGTCGAAATCGAATCTTGCCACCCTGCAAGTTGGTATAAAAATCTGTGACCGAATTTCGAGCATGATCTCGCACCACATCGGCAGCGTTTGGACGACGACGAGCTTGCTTGCTTTCTTGATTTCGCGCCTTTTGTCGCGGCTGTACGCGTGTCGTAGACACTCGCCCGCCTCGCCCGCCTGCTACAACACTCACGGTTTTACCTGCACTTGTTGCAACTTCGCAAGTGGCGCAAGCGGATCAAAACTCGACATTGCATCTGGTTCGGCAATCTTCGGATCCATAAGTCCTGTTGCAATCACAACCTGTGCGACAACATCTTGTGGAACCTCAACAAATCGTGAGCCGAGACCTTGCGACATACCTTGCAAACCTGCCTGAGTGCGCAAATATTCTGGTGCAAGCAATCCTGCTCGTTGGCCACGAAGTTGATCCTGATACAACTTTGCCAAACGCAATTCTCTCGACACGTGGTCCAACTTCAGTTGCTGCTCGGCAATCACAGCCTGAAAACCAATTGCGATACTCATCAGAAGAAACAAACCAACTGCACCAGCCGCGAAGAGTCGGATGGTTCGGCGGGTTGCTTGAGGAACGAGAGTGAGATGGCGCTCAGGGGGTGTCGATTGAACTCGACGTCGACCAGGCTGTGGCCCACGTTCAACTGCAATCGCTAGCGCCATCTCAACTACTCACTTTCTCAATGACCCGCAATCGTGCCGAAGCAGCTCGTGGGTTTTGTTCGATCTCTTGCGCACTTGGACGCTCACTCACTCGCACTTTGCGAACCAATTTGTGTAATGGCGATGCATGGTGGTGATACGGCGATGCAACTATTTGCACCTTTGGGTCTGCCTCTGCATCTTTAAATGCTTGTTTGACTATGCGATCTTCTCCAGAGTGATACGACAACACTGCAATGCGCCCACCAGGACTAGTTGCACGAATTGCTTCGTTCAGAGCATGGGGCAAGATGTCAAGTTCCTTATTGACTTCGATCCGAATTGCTTGGAAGCTGCGCTTAGCGGGATGTCCACCAGTGCGCCGCGCTGGAGCAGGAATAGCCCCCGCAATGATCTCGGCCAATTGCACCGTGTCGGTAATTGGTCGCGCAGCAATGATTGCCTTGCTAATGCGATACGCAAATCGCTCGTCGGCGTTGTTACGCAGTACATGTGTCAGTTGCTCTACGTCATACGAGTTCACCACGTCCGAAGCCTGAAGTTGCTGCGTGGTATCCATGCGCATATCAAGCGGTCCAGCATTGCGATACGAAAACCCACGATCCGCCATGTCAAGTTGAGGCGACGAAACTCCCAGATCAAAAAGCGCACCAGATATTTCGTTAATGCTGTTGCGCTCGAGTATCGAAGTCATCTCGTCAAAGCGCCCCTGCTCGATCATAAGACGATCGCCAACTTCTGTATTTTCGCTGGCCAGTTTGCGACCGTGCGCAATCGCAACGGGATCTTGATCGATACCGAGCACCCGCATCCATGGATACGCAGTCAACAACCGAACCGTATGACCTGCACCACCCATCGTTGCGTCGACAATGACACCATGTGGCACTGGCGCAAACACTTCAACAATCTCTGCTGCCATGACTGGCTCGTGACCAAATGAATTCAAGCTAATTACTGTTCTATTTTCACGACTGTTTAACGAATGAGACATAAATATTTGTTCACGGTCGCAATGTGTTTGCGTAACTTCAGGACACCTGTGCTTCGCTCTTCAGCAGTCCCCCGGCTCGCGGTGCCGCCGGGATGTCTCCCCGCGCGTACGAGATAGAAGCGGGCGGAGTTGATGCTGTCTACCTTGCTCACCGGAAGACTGCTGAAGAGCGAAACCTTGGTCCCGAACTTGCTACACGTTGCGTTGGTTCGTGACTTGTCTCCCTTCGGCAGCTTCTCTATTGACCGGTGCCCGCAATTTGCTGCAGGCCTTCGTCGCTAATGCGCTGATGGCGCGTTGGATCCCAAATTTCTGCGCGGTCAAATGAACCGCTGACAACGACTCGCGAATTGAGTGTGAGACCGGCGTATTCGCGCAAGATCTCGTCGATATTGATTCGCCCTTGGGCATCCACAACAACTTCAAATGTGTTGCTCGCAAGCGCACGCTGCTGATTGCGGTCCATTTCGCCCGAGCGCACCTTCTCAACCGCATCTTTGGCAACTGCCTCGAATGCCTCTGCCGTCAAAATATCGACGCACTTATCTCGACCGATCGAGAGGTAACAACGGGGCTCTAAACGGGGACGAAACGAAGCAGGCAATCCAAGTCGACCCTTTGGGTCCAACTGACGCTCATGCACCCCTACAAACACTGTGGCCTCCGCTGCCGTTTATGCATTACTGCTTTTCTTACTTTCCGTGCTTTTCCTTGCTGCCACTGGGTTTGAGCCATCGCCCCTACCAAGTGGCTTTACATTATCCCCACTTTCCCCCACTTGCAAGCATTATCCCCCACTTTTCTCCACTTTTTTTGGACGACATTTTTGGACGATCTTTTTCGACATAGCGAAGCCACCGCAGGGCAAAAAATATGTTTGAGGATCTAGCCGTGCGCGCTACACGCGAGTTAAACGAGAGTTATTTGCGCCATGAACGCAGCCAGCACGTCACTGGCTGACAAGCCGCTGGCGATTTGGCTCAATGGCATCACACTGTGTTCGAGATTTGATTGCATTTCAACACGGGCGGCGTTGGGGCCACTCAGCAACTGACCAAATTGCTGCGACAAAGCTGGTTCCCACTGCAAATACATCGTGCACTGAAAACGCGCCAAGTCTCGAGTTCGTCTTTGGCTGATACCCACAATTTTTGCAGGGTTGCCAGCATCGTCGAGCGTCATCACTTCGCCAGGTCCAGCGCCAGAAAAACAGACACGGTCGCCATATTCGCCCCGCACTAAATCTTGGCGATGCACGTGGGCATTTATTTTTCTTGCAGTTGCGAGCGATTCGATTGCTGCCAGCCACACATCGCCCAACCACCATGCTGCTCGCCCAACATCAGCAATCCAGAGAAGATCATCTTTAGGTATCACCACGTCTAGCCACAGCTGCTTGCTGGGTGACAGAAATACCATCCCACCACCACTTCTTCGGCGCACTATTTCTACGCTCCCATTTATGCATGCATCCAGATCCAGTTCGGCTTCAGTCTGTCGTGACCCCAACACGATTGCAGGAGCGGTGATGTCTACGTTCCACACGCTTCTTTCAGCAGGAAGATCGCACCCATGTTGTTCACTTGCAGTTGTCCGAACCTCAACCAAACGCCATGTCGATTTAGGATGCAGCGGCAAGATACTGCTTCCACTCGTCGGGCACACGTCCTACCGAGACACTGATCCATGCCAATTCACGTGGGGCAAGAGGCTGCGACTCGAGCAGCATTCCCGCTTCTTCGGGTGTTCTGTCGCGCTTTCGCAGATTGCACGGACGACATGCTGCTGTCACATTTTCCCAGATGTGCATGCCTCCACGCGACCTAGGCATTACATGGTCAATCGAGTCGGCGACGCCGCCGCAGTACTGACAGCGGTGATCGTCACGAGCAAACACTGCACGACGAGAAAGTGCGGTACGGCGGTGGTATGGAACCTTGACCATGTAACGAAGTCGAATCACAAGCGGTCCAGGGATGCTCATTGTTTCCGAGTGCACCTCGGTCCCATCGTCCTCAATAATTTCGGCTTTGTCCGAGAGCACCAAACACACAGCGCGTCGCGCCGAGACAACACTCAGCGGCTCGTATGTTGCATTTAATACCAGCGCGCTTCGCATCAGTTATGCCTTGAAGAGTCGTCGACGCATCGACGTTCCGGTACTGTGCCAATCTTTTGACCATTCCAAATAATCGATGATGTCAGCAATCTCTGGTTGGTCGACGCCATATCCATATTGAGTTGTCATTCGAAAATCGATATATGCGCGCGTAGGCACTGGCAGATGCGAACCATTGCGCCACCACTGTCTTGGCACTAACCGCTTCGCCGAACGAATCGCCGTCATCCACAGACCGGGTCGCACAACAACAGCACCAATCAGCTTCAAATACGTGCGGAATGCCAACATCAGATCAGCCCGGCTTTGGTTCCTTGGGTAGACCCAACACCATTTCACCGATGATGTTGCGCTGCACCTGAGACGAACCCGCATAAATCGTTCCTGCGCGAGCATTCAAAAATGTCATCGCCCAACTCATTGAATCGTTTGGTGCACCAGCGTCGTCGGTCGAGAACGCACTTGAAGGTTTACGACCAGTCGGAACCATTGCATCCATTCCCAAAAGATCTACGCCCAGTTCGGTAACGATCTTGTGGTACTCGCTCCAATACAACTTAAAGATTGCGCCGTCAGGTCCAGGGTGATGTCCGGCCAAAAACTTTGTCAATGTGCGCATGCCCAAGTAACGCATTACTTGCACCTTGGAATAACACCATGCCAACTTTTGACGAATACGTGGGTCGTTGCTGACACCGCGATCCTTCGCCAGTTGCAACAGGCGATCAAATTCGGCTTCAAAAGCAATCGGTGCAATTGATGCTGCAGCCCCGCGCTCAAAACCAAGCAGACCCATAGCAACTGCCCAACCGTTGTTTACGCCACCAACAACATTTTCTTTTGGCACCACTGCGTCCGTATAAAACACTTCGTTAAATTCGCTTTCACCCGACAGCATCTTGATTGGTCGAACCTCAATTCCGGGCTGCCTCATGTCTACGAGCAAAAACGAAATACCTTTGTGTTTTGGAGCATCTGGATCTGTGCGTGCAAGCGTAAAAATATGATCGGCAAGATGTCCGGCTGACGTCCAAATCTTTTGTCCGTTCAACACCCACTGATCGCCGTCCAATTCTGCACGCAAACCAACATTCGACAAATCACTGCCAGCGTTTGGTTCGCTGTAACCCTGACACCACGTATCTTCGCCAGCGAGCAAGCGTGGCAAGTAGTGGCGCTTTTGCTCTTCGGTGCCAAACAGCAACAATGTGTTACCGAGCATTTGAATACTGAACACGTCGTTGTGTCCACCCGTTGGCACTCCAGCGCGAGCAAATTCTTCGGCGATGATGACTTGTTCAAGTTCTGACAAACCGCCACCACCAAACTCAACTGGCCAACCAGGAGCAAGGTATCCAGACGAAAACAGAGTCGCGCGCCATTCGGTAACGAAATGCTCAAGCGCATCGCCAGTCAGTGCGCCAATGCCCTTCCAACTCGGAGGCAACTTCTCGGCCAAAAAGGCCTGCACTTTTTCGCGATATTCTTCCGCCGCTGCACTGTATGTCGGGTTCATAAGGCTTTACGCTAGTACGAAGCCCTAGCCAAACTCGCAGCGCCAATCAATGGTGCTGCATCGCCCAGACCAACTGGCAACACCTTCATTCCACGAATAAATTCAAGGCGAGCCGAGCGATCAAGCTCGTGCTGGACAGCCAAGAAGAATGGAGCGCCGAATCCGAGGGCAACCGAACCCCCGATCACACAGAGCTGCAAATCCATGAGCGCACCAACCGACACGAGTGCTCGCCCAACAAGTTTTCCTGCCGCGATCTTGACATCATCAGAGACCTCTTGGCTTGGTCGTCCAGTAATTGCTTCTATCGACCTGCCAGAAACATGTGCCTCTAAACATCCGTAGGCTCCGCACTCGCACAACCTGCCATCGGGTTCAACAATGACGTGTCCAATATGTCCAGCGTTACCAAGATGTCCTGTCACAAGTTTGTTGTTTGAAACGATGCCGCCACCGACTCCTGTCGACACCACCATTCCAATCACATCGGAAATACCGACGGCGTTGCCACACCACACTTCTCCAAGCACCAACGCTTGAGCATCGTTAGCAATATATGTAGTCAAGCCTGTTGCCTGTTCGACTGCCGAACGCAAACCAAAGCCTCGCCACTCTGCAATGTTCAATGGCGAAACATGTTCTCCACCCAACGTCATCGGCCCACCACATCCAACACCGCACGCTTCAAGGCGCACAGGAGACTCCAGCATTTGCGCATCAATCAGTTTCTTTAGTACACCCCATACGTCCGTTACAGGCGTTTGAGTTTGCATCCGCGACAACAGCTCACCACTTGTTGACACCACACCAACAGCAAGTTTTGTTCCGCCAATATCAATGGCGAGGTAACCAGAAGAGTTATATGTCTTTGCCAAATTTGATTCGGCTCGAAGCAGCATTTGTGCGCGCTTTGCGTAAGGACGCAGCAACATCTTTGATGCCGACCTTGCTCATCGCACGCAATTGCTTTTCAATAATCAACACACAGCCAAGCATCGCCAAAAAACCAGCGAAGGCTAAAAGAAAATGCACTTGCAATGTAGCGACGGTGGACACCAGCGAAGCGATTGCACCAAGACCAGCCCACCACGCTTTACGTGCCGAGTGCGCATAGATACCAGAGGGCTTCACCGAATTCGCGAAGCGCTCGTCAGACTCGAGCGATTGCTCGATCTGCTGCAAGATCCGTTGTTCTTCTGCTGACAGTGGCATAGTTACCTCAGCCTATTCCTCGGGACCCCATTTTGATGAACCCGGTCGCCGTTTGGAATGGAGCGTGCTGGCCAAGCCAATTGCGTCGTCTCCAAATCGTTCTCGAATGTCGTCAATGGCTGCGGTGGCCGGAGCCCACACTTCGTCTAGTGATGTGACGTCCTGACTATGAGTCCCTTCGTCAAACAAACT
>JBJOEQ010000071.1:0-19633 GCA_046049195.1 Actinomycetota bacterium
AGGGCACCCCCAATTGCAAATTGTCCCCACAGTGCTAGTCGTTTGTCGCCACTTTGCTTCACCGAGATATTCCACGATGCGTGAAGCACTGCTGCAGTCAGTGCGAGAACCGTTGCAAGAAGCACCTGTGCAGGCTATTGCAATGACATAAACTCAAAGGCGATGCCACTGTCCAACAAAGTTTCAAGTGACAGCCCAATTGGCATGTTCGATTCGGGTTTTGGTGGGCTTACTGTTGCGCGAGCCCTGATCGACTTGATGCCACACGAAAATCTTGTCTACATCGGTGACACAGGTCGGTATCCATATGGCAACAAGCCAGCCGATGAAGTGCGCGGGTTTGCAAAAGAGTTGGCATGGAGTTTGGTGCGCGAGTACGGCGTAAAGATGATTGTCGTTGCGTGCAACACTGCAGCTTCGGTGGCGCTTGACGAACTTGTTGATGAATTGCCCGTTCCAGTAATCGGTGTGATCGAGCCAGGCGCGCGGGCGCTTGTGCGCGTCACGCACAACAACAAAGTTGGCGTCATTGGTACGGTCGGCACTATTTCTTCGGGTGCCTATGTTCAGGCAATACGAGCAACTGGCGCGTCTGTTTCTTTGACAAGTGCGGCCTGCCCAGGCTTTGTCGAGTTTGTTGAACGAGATCAAACCACGGGTGATGAAGTGATGGTGCTGGCAGAGAGATTGCTCGCGCCAGTTCGTGATGCCGGAGTCGATGCGCTCTTGCTCGGATGCACCCACTATCCGTATTTGTCGCGTGTGATTAGCGATGTAATGGGTACCGGTGTAGTACTCGTGTCGAGTGCAGACGAAACAGCATTCGTTGTGAAGCAAGAGTTGGAAACCACACACTTAGTACGTGAAACCACAGATGGATCACTAGGTGAGCATCAGTTTTTGTCGTCTGGAGACATCGCGTGGTTTGCACAACTGGGCAGGCGACTACTTGGCCCAGAACTCGAGACGGCAATGCAGTGGAAGAATTGATATACAAATACGACCAATACCCAAAATAGATACAGAAAGAAGTATTTCATGACACGCTTTGACGGCAGACAACCAAACGAATTACGTCCGATGAGTTTTCAACGCGACTTCACCGAGATGTCGGCCGGCTCTGTGCTGGTGTCGTTTGGTAAAACTCGCGTGTTGTGCACGGCATCGGTAGACGAAGATGTACCGCGCTGGATGAAGGGGAGTGGCAAGGGTTGGGTCACCGCCGAATATTCGATGTTGCCAGGCTCATCTCCTGAACGTGTAGATCGCGAAGCCGCAAAAGGCAAGCAGTCTGGTCGCACCGTCGAGATCCAGCGATTGATCGGGCGCGCTTTGCGTTCATCGTGCGACATGAAGGTGTTGGGCGAGCGCCAAATCTTGATTGACTGCGACGTGTTGCAGGCAGATGGTGGCACTCGCACTGCAAGTATCTGCGGCGCATTTTTGGCTTTACATGATGCGATCACTCGCGTGCAGCAAAATGGTGGCATCACCGCTAACCCGTTGCATTCTTTGTGTGCTGCGATCAGCGTTGGTATTCACAACGGCACACCAATCATCGACCTTCCATATGAAGAAGACTCAACAGCAGAAGTAGATATGAACGTGGTGATGCTGCAGCCGATTGCTGGTGGCGAAGCAACATTTGTTGAAGTACAGGGCACTGCTGAAGGAAAAGCATTTAGTCGCAGCGAACTTGACGTGTTACTGGGTCTTGCCTCTGACGGAATTGGCCAAATTTTCAATATGCAGCGCGAAGTAATCGCTATTGCCCCAAGCAAGCGCGCACTGGGGAGATAATTGTGCTGCGCGTTGCGTGCGCGTCGGCAAACCCACACAAAGTTGCAGAGATCATTGACTTGATGGGCGGTGTGGTTGATCTGGTGCCACGACCCCAAGACTTGGCTGATGTAGTTGAAGACGCCGACACGCTTTTAGGCAATGCTCGGCTCAAGGCAGTTGCAGTGTGCGCTGCAACTGGACTGCCAGCGCTTGCCGATGACACTGGGCTCGAAGTTGATGCACTCGACGGTGCGCCAGGCGTGATTACCGCTCGGTTTGCAGGTGTTGGAGCTACAGACGCGCAGAATCGGCAAAAGATGGTGCAGGAATTGGACGGAAAAAATGCAACGCAACGATCTGCTCGTTTTCGCACAGTTGCATTACTGCTGTTCCCGGATGGCCGCGAGATTGTTGCGCATGGTGTGTGCGAAGGCTCGGTTGCACTGCATGAGATTGGTGATCGTGGTTTCGGTTACGACGCACTCTTCATTCCTCTAGGTGGTGATGGGCGCACATTTGCGCAAATGACCATTGAAGAAAAGCACGAACTGTCACATCGCGGCAGAGCATTTCGTGCACTTGCACAAATGCTCTAGTCACTCACCAACCTCGAAGGTCAATTGCCCACTGGTCGACGACTGTATTGTCACTGATCACCCATGCGCTTGCGTGCATCGCAATGGTTGGGTCAATGTGAGCAGGAGTGACACGTATTTTTGTTCCAACTGACGGTCGTGGTCCATCCGGTGTGGAAAACGTTGTGTGTTCATCAGAACAGAACCACACGGAGTGACCATCAATAGTGGGGTTGCCGTGATCCATTCCCAACGACTTCAAGCCAACATCGACAACAGACCACGAACTGTTTGATGAAATCACTGTGCCAACAATCCACGCCGCCTGGCGAAACGGAAAACCATGTTGGGCGTACTGCGTGTCCATTAACGAATATGAACCCGCTTGAATTTCGGTAACAGCGGTATTTGCATGCAGGTCGTAGGTGCCTGTGCCGCCAGCGGAAATAATTGTGCCACCCACGTCTTGTGCGGCATCACTCAAGAGTCGCATTGACTCTGCAACTTTTGCGAGGCGTTCACTTTTGTCCGGCACCATCATCAGATGGCCTTCGTAACCCATCACGCCACGCACATGAATACCCAGTTTGCGTGCCTTGTCAGCAAGTCGGCCCGCATCAGCTGGTGCACAACCACAACGAGGAAGACCAACGTTGACATCGATCAGCACATTGCGAATGCCAGCCCTTGCGGCCGCTTGAAGTGTTTCATCCGCATCAATGGCAACAGTGATCATCGATGACTCTTGCAACGCGGCCATTGCACTGAGCCGCACTGTGTCGAGCGTTTCGTTGGCCAAGAGCAAATCGTTGCCAAGGCCAGCATGTGCCATGCCAATAATCTCGCCCGGAGTTGCACAGGTAAATGTGGTGTGACCAGCACATAACTGTTCTTTGGCAAGAGACGTGCACTTGGTGGCTTTCATGTGGGGTCGTAGGCGAGCACCAGGAAGTAGTGAAGCCATCGTGTCGATGTTGAAGCGCAGGATGTCGAGGTCAAAAACCAGCGCAGGCGTCTGTAATTGATTGACAACTTGTGGCTCAGTACCCATAGTGCCGACGGAGAGACTCGAACTCTCACTGGCGGCGTCCTAAGCGCCGTGCCTCTGCCATTGGGCTACGTCGGCCAACGCCCACAAGGTTAGTGGTCACTGCAAGTGGTATTCGTTAAAAATTTGACAGAATGTAAAGCGTGAGCTCAACAACTGCAACGATCCAAGACTCAAACGCCCTCATCAGTCAGCTTGGCTTGGCCGACTCTGTCGTAGATGCCGATGCAGTCAATGAGAGCGTCCGCAAGTGTGCAGCCAACAATGTGGTTCTACCAACATTTGCGCAACTGGCAAACCCTGCGTTGATCGCAGCCGATGTTGCCAAGGGTGTCGACAAAAACGCTCCTGATGCTCGCAATTTATTTCGCGTCCACTGGTTTAACGACATGCAGGGCAATCGAGTCAGCGTGCCCGATCATGTGATCTTGCCAAAATCGCTCACAGGTATCGATAGCCCGATCGTGGTGATGTTTGGTGATCGTTTTCCGATGATCACTGCGCACAAAGTACTTGCTGCATATTCGTGCCTCGCACCCCGAGTAATCACGGGTCAGTTCAATCCAACAACGCAGCGTGCGGTGTGGCCATCAACCGGCAACTATGCGCGAGGTGGAGTAGCGATCAGTCGAATCACTGGTGCGCGAGGTGTTGCTGTGTTGCCAGCTGGCATGTCACAAGAGCGTTTTGATTGGCTCGACAAATGGACGAGTGACCCGAGCGACATCATTCGCACACCGGGAACCGAGAGCAATGTAAAAGAAATTTATGACGCCTGTAATGAAATGAAGCGTGACCCTCAAAATTTCATTTTTAATCAGTTCTGTGAGTTCGGCAATTATCTTGGCCACTTTGAAGTCACTGGTCAAGCACTTGCCAGCGTGTATCAACATGTTGCAAAGTCAATGAACAATCCAAACTTGCGCCTTGCGGCCTTCACGTCGGCAACGGGTTCTGCAGGCACAATCGGCGCAGGCGACAGATTGAAGGAAATGTTTGGCACCAAGATTGTGGCGGTTGAAGCACTCGAGTGCCCAACAATGCTCGAGAATGGTTTTGGCGAGCACAACATTCAAGGCATCGGCGACAAGCACATTCCGCTTATCCATAACGTGATGAATACCGATGTGATTGCTGCTGTGTCTGACCGTGCTACCGATGAACTCGATGTGTTGTTCAACACCCAGGCTGGTTGCGACTATTTGGTCAATCGCAAACATGTTCCGAAAGAAATTGTTGACACGTTGCAACATTTTGGTTTCTCGGCAATCTGCAATGTCATAGCCGCAATCAAGACCGCCAAATTGCTTGGTCTTGGCGCCGATGACGTGTTGATCACGATTGCCACAGACGGCGCAGACTTGTATCCGAGCGAGCGTGTCAAAACAATGGCTCGGCGTTTCAACAACAAGTTTGGCGAAGTTGAAGCAGCCGAAATCTTTGCTGAGCATTTAGGAACAGTGACCACTGAATCGATGATTGATTGCACCGAGCAAGATCGCAATCGCATTTTTAACCTTGGCTACTACACATGGGTTGAGCAGCAGGGAACACCACTTTCGGTGTTTGAGGCTCGCAGAAGCCAAACCTTCTGGCGCAATTTGCGTCGCTATGTGCCGGTGTGGGACTCACTGATTGACGAGTTCAACGTACGCGTGGCAAAAGCAAAATAATTACAGACAGGCAAATACGAAACATGTCGGTCGGTTCGATGATGTCACCAAGTGCAACGAGCTGGAAATGTGCGGCGTGTGGTCACCGTGTTTCGGTAGAGCAGGCTTTTTCATGGCGTTGTCCAAACTCGTCGGACACTGATCGTCATCATGTGCTGTTGTTGGAGCAGCCCATTGCGCCACTGCGATCAACCGGTGATACCAATCCGTATGTCGCTTTCAGAAAGTATCTTGCATGGGATGCCTTCGCTGCATCGCTTGGGTTGAACGATGAACAACGCGAGGCAATCATTCGCCGCACTGATGACGATGTTGCGCGTGTTGCCGGAACGGGTTTTCGCGCAACACCGTTTGCTCGCAATGACGCGTTGTCCGATGCACTCGGTTTTGCGAGTAACGGCGGTGTGTGGGTCAAAGACGAAACCAATAATGTCGCTGGCTCACATAAAGCGCGTCACTTGTTTGGAGAATTGCTGCATCTTGTGACGGCACAAGAGGCTGGGGTAGCGCCGTGGAAGCGAGACGCTGACCGTCCACAACTTGCGATTTCTTCATGCGGCAATGCTGCATTTGCTGCGGCAACACTGGCCAAGGCCGTCAACTGGCCAATTTTGGTGTTTGTGCCGGAAAATGCTGCGAGCGAACTCACCGATTTATTGCTCAGCGTTGATGCTTTGATTGTTCGCTGTCCTCGACTTGAGAGTGATCCGCCAGGCGATCCATGCGTGCATCGCTTTCGTGAGTCTGTTGCCAATGGTGCAATTCCATTCGGTGTGCAGGGCACCGAAAATGCTTGGTGCTTGGATGGGGGGCGCACAATTGGGTGGGAGATCGCTGATGCTCAGGAACGCTTGAGTGGTCCGCCGATTGATCGAATTTTTATTCAAGTAGGCGGTGGGGCATTCGCAGCTTGTGCATCTGCTGGGTTGTTTGCTGGTGGATTACGACCTCGCTTACATAGCGTGCAAACCGAAAGTTGTGCACCTCTCGCTCGTGCATGGAACGTAGCATCGGCCTCTGGTGGGGCACGCAATGCAGGTGCTCGATGGAAGGACTGCATGTGGCCGTGGGAAAATCCAACTGACTCGCTCGCCGATGGCATCTTGGATGACGAAACATATGACTGGGTGCAGGTGTGCAACGCCATGTCAGAAAGTGGCGGGTCGCCAGTCGTTGCATCCGAACAAGATGTGACTAACGCCTATGCATTGGCGCATCGTGTGACGACAATCAATGTGAGCCCAACTGGCACTGCAGGCTTGGCCGGGTTGCTCGCGATACGCAATCAAATTGCCGATGACGAACGAATTGTCGTGGTGTTTAGTGGCGTACGACGCAGCTTTATGCCACTACCGAGGTAGTAGTCTGTTCGCCATGACGTTCAATAATTCACTTGATATGCCTTTCCAACCTGCTGTTGGTCTCGAAGGCGGACCAGAATCCCAAAACAATATTTTCCTCCGCCTGCTCAAGAGCCGAGTGATCATGCTTGGCAGCGATGTCAATGATGATGTTGCCAACCAAATTTGCGCGCAGTTGTTGTTTCTTGAAGGCGAAGATCCAAAAGCCGATGTGTGGTTGTATGTCAATAGCCCGGGTGGATCAATCACTGCAGGCATGGCCATTTACGACACCATGCAGTTCATTAGTTGCGACGTCGCGACGGTGTGCTTGGGTCTTGCAGCGTCCATGGGTCAGTTCTTGCTCACCGCCGGCACTGCAGGCAAGCGCTACACATTGCCAAACGCTCGCATCATGATGCACCAACCACTCGCTGGTTTGCGCGGTCAGGCTTCCGACATTGCTATTCAGGCCGAGCAGTTGGCGTTCACTAAGCACCGCATGGCAGAGCTCACTGCGCATCACTCTGGTCAGGCAATTGAGCAGATTCAAAAAGATTCAGAGCGCGATCGCTGGTTTACTCCTGAAAAAGCAAAAGAGTATGGCCTTGTTGACAAAGTAATTGTCAAGCGCGGAGAAATTCGCTAACTACAGCAATTGCAAAGTTGCTGTTAATTACGGCAGCGTGGTCGTGACGTCACTCACGGGAACATCGGTAGTTGCAACCTCGGGTGCCACCGAGAACGACCCGACTGGTAATCCGGTCGAGATGTCAACTCCACATGTTGCGAGCACCCAGGTGGATGCCGCTACAGCATTTTTTTCTGAGGCATAAGACAAATCAACTACTTCTTGCACGCTCGCGGGGTCGGACGCTTTAATTTTCGATGCTTTTTCCATGAGCAACGTGAGTGCATCCCAGTCGGCTTCGACCTGTAGCGGTGCAACTTTTTGCAAGTTCTTGTAATGCTTGACTGTTGACTTGATCATCTCGGGGGTGGCTGGTTGTTCGGCGATGCCCGGCATTTCGAGGGCCAATTGACGGCAAAAATTAGTTGCAGTTCGTTCGGGGGATGCACAGCCAAGCAAACCAATCAGAATCAATGCTCCCAATAGCGCTGAGCCTGGGCGGAGGTGCGCAGAAACTCGCCCAAAAATCATCTTTCTAGTATCTCACGCCGAGCTGTCGACATCTTGTGTTCTCGAAATCTTGGGTTGTCACAACACATTGTTGACCGTTGCCGTACACATGGACGATCATGGCCTTTTCTTCGGTTCGATCATCAACATTGTTGGGGGTTCAGGGCAAGGCGGTCGATGTCGAGATTCATGTCGGCATGGGGCTACCTGGCTTCACCATTGTCGGCCAACCAGATGAAGCGTGTCGAGAGTCGCGCGACCGTGTGCGTGCTGCGTTGCTGTCATGTGATTTGCCATGGCCAAACCGGCGCATCACTGTAAACCTCGCCACCAGTGTGCACGAACGCAAAGGTGGTGCGGGACTCGATGTAGCGATCGCAATTGGATTACTGATTGTGCAAGACATATTGCCCAATGAAATTGCTGAGCGGTATGCGTTCATTGCCGAACTTGGTCTGGATGGCACCCTGCGACCTGTTGCTGGAGTTGTGCCTCTTGTTGCTGCAATTGATGACCGCATTGTGGTGGTTGCAAATGAATGTGAGCGCGAAGCACGTATAGCGGCTCGTGATGAAGTCGTGTGTGCGCAAACACTCGCGCACTTGGTCAAATGTCTGACGGGCGAGGCTGCATGGATACCTGCACCAACTCGCACATCAATCATTATTGCGCCACCGATTGTCGACATGAAAGACGTGCGAGGTCAGTCTGCAGCACGTCAAGCACTCGAGATCGCTGCTGCGGGGGCGCATCATCTGTTGTTCGTTGGTCCACCAGGTGCCGGAAAGTCGATGCTTGCGCAACGCATCAGTGGCATTCTGCCTGTCCTTACAGATGAAGAAGCAGTAGCAACCACCATTGTTCATTCGGCAGCACAAGTAAGTCTGCCGCAAACTGGCATCATCACGTTGCCTCCGTTTCGTGCACCGCACCATTCCACTTCGCTTGTTGCGATGGTGGGAGGTGGTACATCTTCGATGCGACCAGGAGAGATCTCGCTTGCCACAAACGGTGTGTTGTTCTTGGACGAGTTGGGCGAGTTTGCCCCAACGGTGTTGGATGCATTGCGTCAGCCGCTCGAAGACGGCGTGGTGCGTTTGGCGCGCGCAAAGTCGAGCATCACAATGCCCGCCAGGTTTTTGTTGATTGCGGCAACCAATCCGTGTCCGTGCGGTGAGGGCATGCCAGGTGTGTGCGTGTGCGATGACAGTGCCAAGAAGCGTTACTTGCGTCGATTTTCTGGACCATTGTTAGACAGATTTGATTTGCGAGTCGCAGTGAGTCGACCCCATGTAGACGAATTGCTTGCCGATACGCCAGCAGAGTCGTCGGCGGCAATAGCCAAACGCGTGCTGCATGTGCGAGAGATGGCAATGCTGCGCAGTGGATGTTTGAACTCAAGCCTGTCGGCCGACATGCTCGATGAGTTTGCTCCACTCACAACTTCTGCAGCGGCACTGTTGCGCCATCACTTGGAAAGAGGTCGTTTATCTGGTCGTGGCTATCACCGAATTCGTCGCGTCGCTCGCACTATTGCCGACTTACAGAACGCCAATAATCGCAATATTGATAACAGCGTTGATCGAGTTGACGAAGCACATGTTGCTACAGCGCTTGCACTGCGTGTTGGCGTTCATCCGCAACTCAATGGAGACAAATTGTGAATGAAGAGTGCATATTTGCTGCCGCATTAAGTGCAGTGCCCCGACTTGGCACACGTCGGCTTTCAGCAATGCTGGCGGTGCAGTCACCCTCAAAAGCAATGGAGATGCTTGGACGAGAGGCTCCAGATGCTCAAGAGATTGCGGCGATGAAGCAAAAACTTGAGGATGGAGAAATGTCGGTGTCATATGTCGGTGCTCACGACTATCCGGCATTGTTGCTCGACGATGTTGCTCGGCCATCCGTGTTGTTTTACCGCGGTGATCTGAGCGTGTTGCAACAGCGTCGGGTAGGAATTGTTGGCACAAGAGCGGCAACTGCGGCTGGCCGTTATATGGCCTCGCACCTGGCGTACGACCTTTCGGAGCAGGGAGTAGCGATTGTCTCGGGTCTTGCGCGCGGAATTGATGCGTGGGCTCACAAGGGAGTGCTACTTGCACTTGACCGCGACACCAAGAGTCATGACGGCAAAATTTCGGCACGCGACTCACATTGTGGTCAAGCAATAGCAATTGTGGCATCGGGTCTCGATGTGACATACCCGAAAGAAAATGCAGAGTTATGGAAGTTTGTTGCCGAGCATGGACTGCTTGTCAGTGAGTCACCGCCTGGCACCATGCCCGAAGCTTTTCGATTTCCATTACGCAATCGCATTCTGGCGGCACTGTGTGAAGTGCTTGTGGTAATCGAGTCGCATGCAAAGGGCGGATCAATGATCACTGTGGAAGAAGCACAGCGCCGAGATATCACAGTGATGGCGGTACCTGGTTCACCACGAGCGCTCTCGTCGGCTGGAACCAACTTGTTGTTGCAGCAAGGTTGTGCCCCAGTGGTCGACGCAACAGATGTGATGGTCGCACTTGGCTTAGACAATCGGCGCAATCACCCGCAAGTGTTCGACTCGCGTCGCACTCCGAGTGTGCAAGACCAGGAATTGATTTCGCATATGAGTGGAGAAGCAGTAACGCTCGACCAATTGCTAATGCGCACAAGAACTGATCTTGTGCAAACGGCACTTGCTCTCGGTCGGCTTGAGTCGGAGGGTTGGGTCGTCAACAACGCAGGATGGTGGGAGGTGCTCGGTCGGGGCTGCTAACAGAGGTACGGTTTTATTGATGGCAACAACTGATAAGTGGAACATTGAGGGGTTTGCGACTTCGCTCACGGCCGCCTCCGACAACACGGTGTATGCCTATGTCAGTGACGTGTCGTTGTTTTCGCAATGGGTTGCACGTCAGCAAATTGTTTCACCGAAAGACGTGACAAAAGATGTGGTGCGTCAGTACATCAGTTTTTTGACAACAATGAAACAAGCCAAACGCAGCGTGAGCCGAAAGCTTGCAGCGCTGCGCAGGTATTTTGCATGGCTTGTTCGAGATGGAAAAATTAAAATTGATCCAACACTCGGTGTGCGTTCGCCAAGCGATGCCGGGCGCCTGCCAAAAGTGTTGACCAGCGAACAGCTTGCGGCTTTGTTGGTCAGTAGTGATACCGATGAACCAGAGTGGAAGACACTGCGCGATACGGCAGTGATCGAGATGTTGTACGGCAGTGGCTTGCGAGTGAGCGAACTCTGTGCGCTCGACATCGACAGCATTAATGCCAGATCGCATGCCGTGACGGTGATGGGCAAAGGGTCCAAAGAACGACGCGTACCGGTGAGCGAGCCAACCATTGATGCCATCAAATTGTGGATGAAGGCTCGGCGCGAAGTAGTCGTAGATGGTGACCCAAGATCTGACGTAGTTGCGCTGTTTGTAAATAGTCGAGGCAAGCGACTCGGCAGTCGCGACGTGCGCCGAATATTGGATGCACGCTCGCTTGCGCCAACACACCCACACGCACTCCGTCACACATTTGCCACGCACCTGCTCGATAATGGGGCAGATCTGAGGGCGGTGCAGGAGTTGTTGGGTCACAGCGATGTTGCGACGACTCAGCGTTATACCCACGTCAGTAAAGAGCGGCTCAAGTCGGTATACGGGGTCAGTCACCCGCGGGCATAATTGGAGGGCATGAATGCTCTGCCCGTCCGTCTCACTGTTGACCAGGCTTGGCAGCAATGGCATGACGACAAAGATGCGGTTGCTCGCGAGTGGTTGCTTGTTCATTACGCTTCCCTGATCAAATTCGTTGCTGGTCGTTTGGCTGCAGGTTTGCCAAAGCGTGTTGACACTGGTGATCTCGTTTCGGCTGGTGTGTTTGGGCTGATGAATGCCATCGATCGGTATGACCCGATGCAGGGTGCAAAATTTGAGACATATGCAATACCGCGCATCAGAGGTGCAATTCTTGACAGCCTTCGAGCACTCGACTGGGTGCCGAGGTCGGTGCGCTCCCATTCGCGATCAATTCAAGATGCGATCTCAAAACTTGAGCACGAACTACAACGGTCTCCAAGTGACGAAGAGATTATGGCCAAGTTGCAGATCACTGAAGCCGAATATCACAAGAGGCTTACCGATATCGCTGCTGGTTCGGTGGGACCACTTGATCACATCGTTGCCGAAAGCACTTCTCCATCTACACATACAGACGCATACAAAGCAACGGCGCCAGATGCGGTGGTCGAGGCCGACGAATTGCGCAAAGTGATGCGCCAGGAAATCAAAAAATTACCCGAGCGGGAGCGCACTGTGTTGGTGTTGTATTACGACGAAAATCTGACGTTGTCAGAAATTGGTGACGTGCTCGGTGTGACTGAAAGTCGTGTTTCGCAGATTCACACCAAAGCGGTATTGCAATTGCGTTCACGGTTGCACGCAGCCGAACTTGACTAACTTCAAACGCTGCGGAGTTGCGCTCTTGCTGAGCATGGTGCTTGCTTTGTGTGAGGCATCAATTGGCTCAGCTGCTTGCACCAATGTCGGCACGCCAATCAGCCTGCCGGTGAAGCTGCCGATCAATCTTGTAGTAATTGATCAATTTCGTGCACCGTCTTGCAAATGGTGCAGTGGCAATCGAGGCATCGAGTACCGCACCGAGCCGGGGTCAATTGTGACGGCGGCGGCTGGTGGTGTTGCATCGTTCGTCGGCATGGTGGCCGGAACTAGATACGTAGTGATCAAAACAATCAATACAAACGACAATCTGCTCGTGACCCACGGCAGGCTGCAATCGGTATCGGTCAAATCCGGCGCCTTGATCGCTGTCGGTCAGACCATCGGTGTGGCGGGAGAGTCGCTGTATATAGGTGTGCGAGTAAATGGTCAGTACGTCGACCCACGGCAATGCACCGGTCTGGGATCAATTGGTAAACCCCGCGCCATTCTCGTTGCAGGCTGAAACCCGCCCGCTACACTTCGTCTTTCATTATTCACGTCATTCACGTGAGCCCCATCCTGTGGTCGCCAAAAGCGCAGGGGTTCACGAATTAACCACAGGGGAGGAGAGAATCATGGCCATTATCAGCATGCGTCAAATGCTTGAGGCAGGAGTCCATTTCGGACACCAAACCCATCGTTGGAACCCACGGATGAAGCGGTTCATTTTCGGAGAGCGCAACGGCATCTACATCATCGATCTTGAGCAGACGCTCGATCGCGTAGATACTGCATACAAATATGTTCGTGACATGGTTGCTAACGGCGGAACGATTTTGTTTATCGGCACTAAGAAGCAAGCACAAGATCCAATCAAGTTTTTCTCGGAGAAGTGCGGCATGTCGCACATCAATGAGCGTTGGTTGGGCGGCATGCTCACCAACTTCGACACCATTTCGAAGCGCGTCAACAAAATGCAAGAGTACGAGCGCATGGGAACTTCGGGTGAGTTTGAGTTGATGCCGAAGAAGGAAGCTTTGTTGATCAGCCGCGAACTTGAGAAGTTGCAAAAGAACTTGTCGGGTATTCGCTCAATGAGCAAGTTGCCAACTGCAGTGTTCATCATCGACACAGTCAAAGAGCACATCGCAGTAACCGAGGCCAACAAACTTGGTATTCCGGTCATCGCCATTGTCGACACCAACGTCAACCCAGACTTGGTGCAGTTTCCAATTCCAGGCAACGACGATGCGATTCGTGCCAACGAGTTGATGTCACGCATGATTTGTGAGGCTGTTATTGAAGGTCAGTTCATCGCTGAAAAGACTTCTGGTCGTGCAAGTGCTGCAGCAGCGGCTGCCGCACCAGTAACACGCAACGCAGAAGAACAAGCAGCATTTGATGCATCACAAGATGCAGCACGTGCAGCAGCCACAGCAGCACAGGCCGAGCGCGATGCACGAGTTGCATCTGCTGGCGAGACGAAGTCGGAAGGCTGATCTCGATGTCGTTTACTGCAAAAGATGTGCAGGCCTTGCGTCAAGCAAGCGGCGCAGGAATGATGGACTGCAAGAAGGCTCTTGAAACAAACAATGGCGACATGGAAGCATCCAAGTTGTGGTTGCGTGAAAAAGGTCTTGCTGCAAGTGCAAAGCGTGACGACCGCGAAAATGCGCAAGGTCTCGTTGCATTGTTGATCAAAGACAATGTTGGCGCAATTGTCAAACTCAAGTGTGAAACAGACTTCGTGGCGAGCAGTGAACACTTCATTGCAGAGGCAGATGTCTTGGTCAAACTGGTTCTTGACAAGGGCGTGGATGCAGTCAACGAGCGTTCAGCGCAATTCGATGACCTCAAGATCCTGCTCAAAGAAAGAATTGAGATTGGTGACGTTGTGCGTTTCGAAGCAGCGGCAGGAAATCTCCTGGATTCCTACATGCACATGCAAGGTGGCCGCTGTGTGAATGGCGTGCTCGTCGAGATGAGCGGCGCCACTCAAGAGTTGGCCCACGACATCGCGGTACACGTTGCTTTCGCTCGACCAAAGTACATGGCCAAGAGTGACGTTCCTCAAGAAGTAATTGATACAGAGCGCGCAACGCTTGAAGTCGTTACTCGCAACGAGGGCAAGCCAGAAGCTGCCATTGGCAAGATTGTTGAAGGCCGGGTACAAGGCTTTTTCAAGGACATTGCATTGCTCGAGCAGCCATATGCGAAGGACGATAAGCAGTCCGTATCTCAAATCATTGGTAAAGCGACGATTGTTCGTTACTCACAGGTGGAAATCGGCTAAAACTAGTACCTAGATATGGCATCCAAACCAACTTCAACTCCGCGATGGAATCGCATCGTTCTTAAGTTGTCTGGTGAAGCATTGGCAGAATCAACAGGGTTTGGTTTGGACAACGATGTTCTGCATCAAGTTGCAACCGAGTTGTATGAAGCGCGCCAAGAATTTGGTGTCGACATTGCGGTAGTTGTTGGTGGTGGCAACTTCTGGCGCGGTGTCAAAGGTGCAGGTCAGGGCATGGACCAGGCGCAAGCCGACTACATGGGAATGATTGCAACAGTCATGAACGCACTTGCGTTTCAAGACGCGCTTGAAAGAGTTGGCCAGTCATCGCGAGTGATGTCTGCAGTCGAGATGCCAAAAGTAGCCGAGCCATATATTCGTCGTCGCGCAGAGCGTCACCTTGAAAAAGGTCGCGTGGTGATTTTGGCTGGCGGAACCGGCAACCCATTTTTTACTACTGATACTGCTGCAGCGTTGCGTGCGGCCGAGATTTCTGCGCAAGCGATCCTCAAAGGTACGCACTCTGGTGTTGATGGCGTGTACACCGCTGACCCAAAGCTCGATCCGACAGCCACAAAGTATTCGCACATCTCGTATCTAGACGTAATCAACAAGGGTCTCAAAGTGATGGACTCGACAGCGATTACCTTCTGTCGTGACAACAATTTGCCGATCGTAGTTTTCAACCTGTTAGAGCGTGGAAACGTCAAGTCCATACTCAGAGGTGAGGAAATAGGTACGCTGGTCGGGTGATTGAAGAAACGTTGCTCGAGGCCATGGATGGTATGGCCAAGGCTTTAGAGCATGTCCAGTCGCAGTTTTTGGGGGTTCGCACGGGTCGGGCCACATCCAACTTGGTCGAGAAGATTGCAGTTGAGTACTACGGTGCGACGGTTCCTATGGTGCAACTGGCTTCGTTCCAAGTGCCAGATGCCCGCACTCTGGTGATCAAGCCTCACGATCGCGGCTCAATCGCAGCGATCGAGAAGGCAATTCAGTCAAGTGATCTTGGTGTCACGCCCGGCAATGACGGCGTAGTTGTGCGGTTGAGTTTTCCTATGCTCACCGAAGAGCGTCGCAAAGAATACGTAAAAGTCGTCAAGAACATGGCAGAAGACGGACGCATTGCACTGCGCAATGTGCGTCGCGATGCTCGCAAGGCTATGGAGACCGCCGAAAAGGCTGGAGACATTTCAAAAGATGATCTAGAGCGAGCAGAAAAAGAGTTAGAAAAACTCACGCACGACAATGTTGAAGCAATTGACAAAGCATTTAGCCGTAAGGAAACAGAACTACTCGAAGTGTAGGGAGACAACTCATGAGCAATGACAATAGGGGTAATTTTTCGGACGATGATACGAATGGTGTCGACAAAACTGTCGATCCGACTATCGACTTCGGTGATGAGTTTGGCGTAGTCAAGTTTGCCGAGACAGACGACAGTGGCCCGGCGCTTGCTTTTGGTACGAATGACACAGAACAACTTCCGCATTGGACCGAGTCGCCTACTGGCGAGGTTCCGCGGTTTGGAAAAACTGACGATCAGCCGACTCGACGCATAGTTATTGGTGCGAATGACAGCGGTCGTGACCGTGATAACTCTGACAATTCCGACGTGTGGTCTGCATACAACGAACCAAACCCAAGTGCATCGACTGGTGCTCGTCGACCTTCGTTCGAAACCACAACTCCGCCACCGGTCAGTTCTCCTCGCCGTGAAGGTCGCATCGTTATCGGCACCGATCCAACCGACGAACGTCGTCGCCCTGTTGCGCGAGATGCATCGGGTGCGCAATCGCGACCGGTTTCTCGTCCGGCTTCACGCAGCACTTCCTCTGCTCGTGGCGCACAGGTCACTCGTGCACAACGTTCGTCATCTGGCCCGAGCGCTGGCAGAGACTTGCCAACAGCAACAGCGGTGGGCGCATTGCTTGCCGCCGTATTCATTGCGTCTTTGATGTGGCGTCCTGCTGCAGTGATAATTGTGGTTGCAATTCTTATTGGAGTTGCTGCATTCGAATTTTTTACTCAAGCCAACGCCAGTGGTTACCGACCATCAACAATCATTGGTGTTGTTGGCTGCGTTGCTGCACCGCTCTGTGCATATTGGATCGGTGATGCAGCACTTCCACTAGTACTCGTACTTGGTTTTATCGCCACAGTTGTTGTGTTCATCGGCAGCGATGGCATTGAGTCTGGTCCAGTGCCAAACGCGGCAATCATGATGCTTGCGATGATGTGGATCGGCCTGATGAGTTCGTATGCGGCGTTGATTTTGCGCTTCTCGACATCAAATGGTCCAGCATTTGTAAATGTAGGTACCGACACGTTGTTCATCGTCGTTATTGGAGTGATTGCCAATGACATGGCGGCCTACTTCACAGGCAGTGCGATGGGACGAACGCCCTTGCGTGATTGGATTAGTCCAGCCAAATCTATTGAGGGTTTGATTGGCGGAACTATCGGCACATTTATTGCAGTTGTGCTGGTCGGAATGCAGAGCACCACATGGAACAGTTTTGGGGATTGGTTCTTGCTCGCCTTAGTGATTTCGGTCATGGCACCGCTTGGTGATCTTGCCGAGTCGATGTTTAAGCGCAACCTCAACATCAAAGATTTTGGCACTGTGTTGCGTGGGCATGGGGGAGTTCTGGACCGTTTCGACAGTCTGTTGTTCGTCTTGCCGGCCGCCTATTACCTCACTCTTGTCATCCAACCCTGGGGCTGATTTAACCATTTCACTGACAGACTGAACATATGTCGGTCGTGCGTGTTGCAATTGCTGGATCAACCGGCTCGATTGGCACGCAGACGCTCGATGTCATTTCTTGTGGCGGTGGCGAGTACGAAGTAGTCGGTCTTGGAGTTGGAAGTTCTGCTGATGCAGTAATCGCGCAAGCCAAGTTATGTAATCCAAAAATGGTTGCTGTCAGCGATGACGAGGCCCGAAAAAAAGTGGCCAAGGCGTTGCCGGGAGTTGAAGTTGTTGCAGACCTCGCCGAGCTTGCGCGTGATGCCGATGTGGTTGTCAACGGCGTAGTCGGATTTGCTGGATTGCCAGTAACGATGTCAACTCTGCAACACGGCAAGCGCCTTGCGCTGGCCAACAAAGAGAGTCTGATTGCAGCAGGCCCAATTGTGCAGCCACTGCGAAACATCAAAGGCGCCGTGATTGTGCCTGTCGACAGCGAACACTGTGCGATACATCAATGCTTGCGATCATCAATCGATGCACAACGTGAAGTGCGGCGCTTGTTGTTGACTGCAAGTGGTGGACCATTCCGTGGTCGAACTGCAGAGTCGCTGCAAGAGGTGACAATCGCCGATGCGCTCAAACACCCAACCTGGTCAATGGGTCCAAAGATCACAGTCGATTCTTCAACATTGATGAATAAAGGTCTTGAAGTTATCGAGGCTCATGAACTGTTTGGAGTCGGGTTTGACAACATCGATGTTGTTGTGCATCCGCAATCAGTTGTGCACTCGATGGTCGAGTTCGCAGATGGTGCGGTCATCGCGCAGTTGTCTTTGCCCGACATGCGACTGCCGATTGCTTATGCGCTTGGGTTTCCTGCGCGCTCCGACATTGCGTTTGGTGCGATTGATTGGACGCAACTGAGTCGCCTCGATTTTGAAGTACCTGATCGCGCAACATTTCGTTGTCTCGATCTTGCCTATCAGGCCGGTCGAGTTGGTGGAACTGCGCCCGCATGGCTCAGTGCCACAAACGAAATTGCCGTAGAAGCATTTCTGGCGGGGCGCATTGCGTGGTCTAAAATTTTTATTGTTATTGAGCAAACGATGCAACATCACGATGGAGTAGTACCCACAACCGTTGAGGATATTTTGCAAGCAGATGAGTCAGCCCGCAGGTATGCAGCACTGGAGTTAACAAAATGAGTTCCTTCTATAACAAGTTTCGTGATGAGATCGTGGCTGGTGGTGACACAACCGATCAGCCGAAGCGCATCAATGACAAGCGAACAAGTTTGATTGCCGGTATCTCACTGATCGGATTGCTCGTTTGGCTGGGGGTAAGCAGCCCTTGGACATTTATTTTTGTGGTGGGCTTGCTCATCTCTGTCTTTTTGCATGAGATGGGACATTTTGTTACTGCTCGTCGCACGGGCATGAAGGTGACGCAATTTTTTATGGGCTTTGGCCCACGGTTGTGGAGCATGCAGCGAGGAGAAGTGGAGTATGGCATTAGGGCATTGCCGCTTGGAGCATTTGTTCGCATAGTCGGCATGAACAATCTGGATGAATGCGACCCAGCCGATGAACCACGCGCCTATCGAGCACAGTCGTATCCAAAACGTCTACTAGTGATCACTGCTGGCTCATTGATGCACAGCGTTATTGCGCTCGTCCTATTTTTTGGGGTCTATGCGACTTCTGGTCGCTATAGCGAAACCGGTGACGTACTTGTAACTTCTCCACCTGCTGCTAATTCTCCAGCACAACAGTCGGGTGTTGTCATGGGCGACGTTGTGCGGGAAATTGATGGCATTGCAATTTCAACTCGTGAACAATTTGTAGAGCAAATAGTCTCAAAGCAGCCCGGTCAAACTGTTCCTGTGGTTGTCGAGCGCGCAGGCAAACTGGTTTTGCTCAATGTCACGCTCGGAAACAATCCGGTAGATACTTCGCTTGCTTATTTTGGTGTTGCAAGTTGGTCGCTTGACTATGTTTCCGTCAGTCCGATTAAGGCTGTTGGCTATGCAACACAAGATTTGGTTGTATCAGCAGGTAGGTCGGTGGTGGGTGTGTTTGTGGTGCTCAATCCAATCAATATTTTCAACAGCGTTGTCGACGAAAAAGCTGATCCTGCAACTCGTCCAAGCACCATTGTCGGAGCGAGCCAGATCGGTGGTGAGATCGGTCGACAAGATGGGTTGAAGGGCGTTCTGTTGCTGCTTGCAAGTGTCAATGTGTTTGTTGGCGTGTTCAACATGTTTCCGCTGTTGCCCTTTGATGGAGGTCATGCCGCAATTGCCACCTACGAACGATTTCGCTCGCGACGCAACAAGACGTATCGCGCCGATGTTGGCAAGATGGTGCCAGTTGCCACGATGGTTGTGGGTTTACTCGCCATGCTGCTAGTCGTTGGCTTATACCTTGATCTCACTCAGCCAATTGGCTGAAGTTCACTGTAAGTAAAACGTTGCAAAACCGTGCCGTGATGACAAACTGGTATTCATGACCGCATATGCGAGGCGTCAAACGGGCCAGATCTCGGTAGGCAAAGTTGCAGTTGGCGGCAATGCGCCAATCAGCATTCAGTCAATGACCATTACTAAGACGGCCGATGTTGAAGGCACGTTGCAACAAATTTATGCCCTTGCTGCGGCCGGCTG
>JBJOEQ010000072.1:0-8092 GCA_046049195.1 Actinomycetota bacterium
CTGCGCGTCGCGCACGATTGTCGCAACTGACTGGCGCCGATAAAGAAAGCGAAGCCGTGTACGTCATTGTCGAGCGCGGTCAAGATGACTTCGTGCAACTCGTTGCCGATGCGGGTGGAGAGCCTGCTCGCGCACTTGTGTATGTGCAACAAGCATTCGCCGAAGCGGGTGCAAGCCCAATCGTGCCGGCTAAAGATTTGGCTGTACTCACGTTGCTTGAGCGCGACGCAAAAGTCACTGCGACACAAGCAAAAACAATTCTTTCCGAGATAGTTGCCAAGGGTGGCGGCGATGCAGTTGCAATTGCAGCGGCAAAAGGTTTTGAAGCGCTCGATACATCTGCAGTTGAAGCGATGGTCGATGCCGCAATTGCGGCTCAGCCAGATGCGTGGGCCAAGTATTGCGGTGGCGAAGAAAAGGCAATGGGCGCGTTGGTTGGCGCGATCATGAAGTCTTCACAAGGTAAGGCCGATGGCAAGGTAGTGACCGCGTTGTTGCAGGCAAAACGTGGATAGGTCGGGCCACATGTTCAACTTGACGAAGGGTGTTAGGCTCGCCTAACATCGCCTTATGACAACTGCATTCCTCATCACGCTTCGCGAAGGCCTCGAGGCCTCACTCATTGTTGCCATCTTGCTCACGTATTTGACAAAGACCGACCGTAAGGCAGACGCACGGTATGTCTGGTGGGGCACTGCTGTAGCGAGTCTTGCCTGTCTTGTCGTAGGAACCATTGTCTATCTTGCATTAGACGGACTGAACGGCAAAGTTGAGTATGCAACTGAGGGCACGATTGCACTGGTTGCAGCTGCAGTGCTCACACAGATGATTTTTTGGATGCGCAAGAATTCGCAAAATCTCAGCGTTGAACTGCGAGCCAAAGTTGATGCTTCAGCAAAGACCGCTTTATTTACGATCGCCTTTGTTGCTGTGGTGCGTGAAGGTTTGGAAACGGTGTTGTTCTTGCTCAGCGCCGAAACCACTTCATCTTCTGGTAGTTCCGTTGTGGTTGGTGGGTTGCTTGGGCTGGTTGGAGCGGTTGCATTAGGCGTTGCAATATTTGCGGGTGGCCAAAAAATTAACCTGAAAATGTTTTTCAATGTGACTGCGGTGTTGTTGATCCTGTTCGCTGCGGGTCTTGCAGGCAAGTCGGTGCATGAGTTTCGCGAATTCTTCGGTTGGGAAAACGGCTGGTTGATGCAATCTGCTTGGACCGTTGAATCCGGCATGTGGTCATCGGGGACCTTCTACGACTTCGTGAAGGGATTCTTCGGTTGGCACAAAGCCGCAGAGAATATTCGCGTCATCACATACTTCGCATTCCTTGCCCCAACGCTCTATTTTTACCTTCGTAAGCCGGTGAAGTCAGCCGCATAGCTTGCGCAAGTAGCCTTGATCGATATGACAAGGCCTTCAGAAACCCCAGTTGATATCAAGCCACGCAGTCGTGATGTCACCGACGGCAATCAAAAAGCCGCAGCCCGCGCAATGTTGCGCGCCGTTGGATTAACCGACGACGACTGGGTAAAACCACAGATCGGTATTGCTTCGTCGTGGAATGAAGTAACACCCTGCAATGCATCGCTGCGTCGTCTTGCCGACTCGGCAAAAGTTGGCGTTCGCACAAATGGCGGTGTCGCTCTCGAGTTCGGCACTATCACGGTGAGTGACGGCATCTCGATGGGTCACGAAGGCATGCGCGCGTCACTCGTGAGTCGAGAAGTTATTTGTGACTCGGTCGAAACAGTTGTGCACGCCGAGCGCTTTGACGGGTTCGTTGGTCTTGCTGGTTGCGACAAGAGCATTCCTGGCATGTTGATGGCCGCCGCTCGTCTCAATTTGCCAAGTGTGTTTGTATACAACGGCAGCACGTTGCCAGGCGTTCACAACGGCAAAAACATCGACATCACCACAGTGTTCGAAGCCATCGGTGCTTGCGCAGCAGGCAACATGAGTCAAGAAGAGCTTGGTGAGATTGAGCGTGCTGCGTGCCCAGGCGAAGGTGCATGCGGCGGCATGTTTACTGCCAACACCATGAGTTCAATTGCAGAAGCTCTCGGAATGAGCTTGCCCGGCACTGCGTCGCCACCGGCAATCGACAAGCGTCGTGAGTCTGACGCAGAGCGAGCCGGTGCGGCTGTGATGAATCTTGTTCGCCTTGGTATTTACCCGCGCGACATCATGACCAAAAAGGCTTTCGAAAACGCGATCGCAATGGTCAACGCACTTGGCGGATCAACTAACGCGGTGTTGCACTTGTTGGCTATCGCCAACGAAGCAGGCGTTGCACTTGATCTAGAAGACTTCAATCGCATCGCAGCAAAAGTGCCACACATTGCCGACACCAAACCGGGCGGCAAATATCACATGACCGACATCGACCGCATTGGTGGCGTGCCTGTTGTGATGAAGCACTTGCTCGATGCAGGTTTGATGCACGGCGACGTAATGACATGCACGGGTAAAACGCTTGCCGAAAACATGCGCGACATGAATCCTGCATCACCTGATGGTGATGTTGTGCATCCATTGAGCAAGCCAATTCATGCTGAGGGCGGCATCAATGTGCTTACAGGTTCGCTCGCACCGCGCGGCGCTGTTGTCAAAGTTGCTGGTCTCACCAAGGATCAAATGACATTTGAAGGTCCTGCTCGAGTGTTCGACGGCGAAGACGGCGCGATGGCTGCTGTGATGGCGGGCGACATCAAGCCCGGCACGGTGATCATCATTCGATATGAAGGTCCAAAGGGTGGCCCAGGTATGCGTGAGATGCTTGCAATCACGGGTGCACTCAAAGGCGTTGGTCGTGGATCAGACTGCGCACTCATCACCGACGGTCGCTTCAGCGGTGGCACGTGGGGTTTCTGTATTGGACACGTTGCTCCGGAAGCAACAGATGGCGGACCAATTGCATTTGCACACGACGGCGACATTGTGCGCATCGATGTGCCAACAAAAACTCTTGACTTGATGGTGGACGAAAAAGTTTTGGCCGAACGCCGCAAGGGTTGGAAGCCAAACCCTGCTCGTTACACGAGTGGCGTTTTGGCTAAATACGCCAAATTGGTGCAGGGTGCCGAGACCGGCGCAATCACCAACATCATCGAATAATTTTTCTCACTTCGCGCCATTTATGGCAAGGGTTGAGTACACATCCAATCGATGAAGACCGCTCGGCAACCCAAATCAAGCATGCTATTAGCATGCTAGGGTTTTCCTATGTCTGCAATCCAAATCAAAGATGTCTCTGAGGAAATTCACGAGCAATTACGAGAACGCGCTAAAGAATCCAACTGCACTCTCGGCGAATATGTTCTGAGACTCATTCGCGCCGATTTACTCAGGCCTTCAGTCGCCAAATGGAAGTCAGACATGCTCGGCAAGCCGGGCGCTGCAATTGATACCCAATTTGTGATTGAAGAAATCAGACGAATGCGGAACACGACAAAGTGATTGTTGATGCAAGTGTTGGGGTGGAAATCGTAAGAAAGACTCCCTTGGGCCAGCGAGCAATTCAACTGCTTGATGACAATCTGCATGCCCCAGACATTTTTTTGGCAGAGGTATTCCATGTACTCAAACGCATGACAGTGCTCAAACAAATCACTTCACGTGATGCAAAAATTTCGGCAGCACTTGTCGGACAAATGCCACTCACATTCCTCACAGTCTCCAATTATCAGTCTCGATTGTGGGATGAAGCAACCAAGATCAGTAGCTACGACGCGCACTATGTAGTTTTGGCAAAGAGCCTTGGGCAGCCAATTATCACGCTCGATGAAAAACTGATGCGACGTAAAGATCTTGACGTCGAGTTTGTGGTTGTTCGTTAGCGCTTAAGTCGCAAGTTGAGAACAAAGCGGCCGCCAACAATAAACGCGCCAAGCATGAGCGTTGCCACGATCACAAATGGTGTGGCAGTGCCGCGATCAAACACAAAGTGGCGCAACTCGAGCCCACCAAAAACTGTTACAAGCCACACGATCAAACTCGTGCGCAATGAGCTAGGTGTGCGCCAGGCTCGAGAAGAAAGCCATGCAATAGCAAGTGCAATCAGAAATGGGGCGGCAACAGTGGCAATGCCATCAATGGCAGTTCCCTCGTCGTGGTTACGTCTTCCAATAGCAACGAACAACACCACCGCAATGATGTCGACACACGCTGCATATACAGCGTGACGGTTGTTAGGCCTCGTCGTAATACTCGCGGCCCAGGTGCGTTATCTGGTCTTCGCCCATCATCCAACGAAGCGTGTTCTTAAGCTTTGCCAACTGCACAAACAAGTCGTGCTCTGGCTTGAGGCCAGGTGCAACTTGTGGGCTCTTGTAATAGAACGACAACCACTCTTGAATGCCACCGATGCCTGCGCGTTGTGCGAGGTCGGTGAACAACACCAAGTCGAGTGCGAGCGGTGCAGCAAGAATGCTGTCGCGGCACAGGAAGTTGACTTTGATCTGCATTGGGTAACCCAACCATCCGAAGATGTCGATGTTGTCCCAACCCTCTTTGTTGTCACCACGTGGTGGGTAGTAGTTGATCTTGACCGAATGATACACATCGCCGTACAAGTCTGGAAACAAACTTGGCTGCAAGATGTCTTCGAGCACGCCCAACTTTGATTCTTCTTTGGTCTTGAAGTTGTCCGGATCGTCAAGTACTTCGCCGTCACGGTTACCAAGAATGTTGGTGGAGTACCAACCAGCAAGTCCGAGCATGCGAGCACGCAGCATTGGTGCGAGCACAGTCTTCATCAGGGTCTGACCCGTCTTGAAATCTTTGCCCGAAATGGCAATCTTGCGCTCGGTGGCAAGCTTGCGCAACACAGGTGTATCGACTGCAAGGTTCGGTGCGCCGTTGGCAAACGGAACGCCTTCTAAAATTGCTGCGTATGCGTACAACATGCTTGGTGCGATCATCGGATCGTTTGCATCGATTGCTTTTTCGAATGACTCGATATCTTCGTGTTGTGGTCCTGGCTCGATAAAGATTTCGGTGGACGCACACCAGATCATCACCAGACGATCGACTTTCTTTTCGTCCTTAAACTTGTTGATGTCGGCACGAATACCGTTGAGCATCTCACGCTTCGAGATCTTGCCCATGGTGTTGTCGGCATCGATGTTCTTGACATAGTTGCGCTCGAAGGCAGCCTTCATTGGGCGCACGTCGCGCAATGCATCCGAGATCGCCTCGAGGTGCTTGCCACTTTCCAAAACGCCAGCGCGTTGTGCTGCTACGTAGGCATCATCCGGAAACGGATCCCACGAACCCCACACGATGTCTTCGATGCGGGCGAGTGGAACAAAATCTTTGATCATCGGGTTGCGACCATCGGTGCGCTTGCCAAGACGGATTGTGTCCATCTGGGTGAGTGAGCCGATTGGTGCACCAAGACCGCGCTTGGCGAGTTCGACGCCGGCGATCAGGGTTGAAGCCACTGCTCCGAGGCCGACGGTGAGTACACCGAGCTTGCCTTCTGCTGGGGCAATAGTTGGTTTCTTTGTAGACATGTGGTCTCCGGTAAATCCAGTAGATGTAGGACGGGATAAGGCTACGCCGAATGTCGTGCCTTCAGAGCACTCGACAAAGGGTGGCTTTGGCTAGCCAGTTGGCTGAAGTTCGCGCAACACCATGACGGTCATATGCAAACGAACGGCGGTGCGAGAAGCACCCTGCACCTGGATGAAGTGGTCCCACATCTCAAATGACGTGATCGCTTCAATGCGCGGCAGCACATCGTATGGGTCGCTGTTGAGGTGAAGTTCTTTGACAAATCCTTGCTGAATTTGTTGAGTCATTACGCGGCGCAATTCTTCGAGCGCGATGTTGAACATTTTTGATTTTGCGGCGGCCTCTACTCGCATCATTCCGCGGCGAAGTGGCGCAGCAAGTGCATACATGTTGTCGCGCATCTCTACAAGAGTGCGCACTTTGTCAGCAGTAGATCTGTGTGGGTCGAGTGGTGTAAGAAACGGTGCGATTCGTTCGGATTGACGACGCAAAATTTCGGCGTACAAACCTTCCATGTCGTCGAAATGTTGAAACACGGTGCGCACTGCTACGTCTGCCCGTTTTGCTATCTCAAGCGCACGTGGCCGCTGTACGCCTTCTTCCAATAATGCCAACAATGCCTCGGCAATGGCTTCGCGTGTGCGCTCAGAGCGAGCAACCCGGCCGTCTACTTGCGTCTCAAGCGATTGCACGTTGACAGTTATTTCTTTAGACATGTGAGGGGATGATTTCTGACTTAAGCCTGAACAGTAAATGGACGAGTCGGAATCAGCGCAGTGCGCTCGAGTCCGTCTTCGCGATCTCCATGAATCTCGTCGTACTTCGGATTTGAGGTCATTTCAATCATCACATCGCGGCTTGGGTATTCGATGATCACGATGTAGTCCCACTTGTCGGCTTCGTTGTCGCCAATCAATACGCCCATTGGCTTGCCGTGCCAGACGAGTTTTCCACCGCGCTCGGTCACCATTTTGATCACGTTTTCGCCGTATTTGTTGTACGAGGCCTCACCCGATTTGTCGTCAGATGTCTTTGCCTTGAACTTAAGCAAATTGACCATATGGATCGGGCCGCTCGATGGTGCTGCAAGAAATGCGGTGATCTGTTCTTTTGTTGGTTTAATTCCCATATTCGCAGTGTAGGTGCAAAAACTCATGAGCGCTACTCCTAACACATATTCCTGTCAACCACTTACTTGGGCTCGTCATTAAAAAATGTATTTCGTTGCGCACAATCAATGGTCAGTTTTTATCTGGGCATATTTTCTCGTGTATGAATCGGCGCCACGTTGCAGTGCTTACAACAATCGCATTAGTTATTTTGTGCAGTGTGCAAAATGTGCGCGACGCAAGTGCCGACACAGCTGGTGGTGCGCTCACCGATGCAAATGCGGCGTCAACACAATCGCAGGCTCTCATGCGTTACATCACTGCAGGCGACAACCACACATGCATCGTGCTCAGCGACAACTCGGTCAAATGTTTTGGTATGGGTTCTGAGGGTCAGTTGGGCAGTGGTAACACCGACAACATTGGTGATGGCACTGGACTGAGCGTTGCGACTTCGAGCGTGGTTTCACTGGGCACGGGTCGCACTGTGCGCTCGATCTCTGCCGGTGCGTCGCACACGTGCGCGCTGCTTGACAACGCAACGGTCAAGTGTTGGGGTTCAGGACTCTATGGGCGATTGGGATATGAAGACTCGACCAATCGTGGAATTTCGACTGAGCAAATGGGCGACTCGCTACCTGCAGTGTCACTTGGTACCGGACGCACCGCACTGCAAATAACTGTTGGTTCACAACATTCGTGCGCATTACTCGACAATTTTTCGGTCAAGTGTTGGGGTCGTGGTAACTACGGCCAATTGGGCATTGGCTCTACGGCCACCATTGGTGATGGCGCGAGCGAGATGGGCGATTTGTTGGTAGCAGTGGCATTTGTGGCTGGTCGCAGCGCGCGAGCGATTGCGGCCGGATCAAACCACACCTGTGCATTGCTCGACAACGCGTCGATGGTGTGTTGGGGTCGCGGTACCTACGGCCAACTTGGTCAGGGTGCAACGGCAAATATCGGTCACTCAAGTTCAGCAACTGTTGCAACAACACTTGCAATCGATTTGGGTTCTGGTCGCACCGCGCTTGCATTGAGTGCGGGCGATGCACACACGTGCACCATTCTCGACAACGCCACGGTCAAGTGTTGGGGCTCTGGTGGCAATGGACGGCTGGGCTCTGGTGCAACTGCGAACTTGGGCGATGGTGCAAACGAGATGGGCAACTCGCTTGCGGTTATCGACGTGGGTGCTGAGCGCACTATTCGCGCAATCAGTGCAGGTTTCGCGCACACATGTGCGGTGTTGGATAACGCATCGGTGAAGTGTTGGGGTGACGGTGGTTACGGAAAACTTGGTTATGGAAATCAAAACAATGTTGGAGACATTCCAAATCAGATGGGCGGCAATCTCGCCGCAGTTTCACTCGGCACTGGTCGCACCGCACTTGCCATTAGCGCTGGCGGCGCGCACACATGCGTGGTGCTCGACAATGCAACGCTCAAGTGTTGGGGCGACGGTTCGAGTG
>JBJOEQ010000073.1:0-43548 GCA_046049195.1 Actinomycetota bacterium
GATCCAGTTGGTTGATGTTGTCGTGCCTCGCACAGCCGGAGACCCAAGCGCAGATGTTAGAGAATTGTCGCCGGTTGTTGCGCCGCGTGAAGTTGCATTGACGGGCACTATTGCTGCAACAACGAGCGACATTGAACAGATGTATGGGGCACTTGTATTGGGCACGCGCGACTATGTGCGCAAAAATGGATTTACCGATGTAGTGATCGGATTGTCTGGCGGCATTGACTCTGCACTTGTTGCAGCAATTGCAGTGGATGCACTTGGTGCAGAGCATGTGCACGGTGTGTCAATGCCATCTCGTTACTCGAGTGAAGGTTCGCGTACCGATGCCGCAACACTTGCAAACAACTTGGGCATCGACATGCAAACGATTTCGATTGAGCCTGCATTTGAGGCGTACCTACAAATGACCGCCGCAAGTTTTGCTGGTCGACCACAAGACCTGACAGAAGAGAACTTGCAGAGCAGAGTGCGCGGCACCACGTTGATGGCGTTGTCAAACAAATTTGGGTGGATGGTGCTCACTACTGGCAACAAGAGCGAACTTGCGGTGGGCTATTTCACGCTCTATGGCGACTCAGTAGGTGGCTATGCGGTTGTTAAGGATTTGCTCAAGACAAGCGTGTACGAAATGTGTCGGTATATAAATAGCAAAAATGCGCGCGAGGTGATTCCTGAAGTTGTGATCACGAAACCGCCGTCTGCCGAGCTGCGTCCAGACCAGCGCGACGATCAGTCGTTGCCGCCATATGACGTGCTTGACGCAATTCTTGAGATGTATGTAGAGCAAGACCAAACAGCCGCAGAGATCATTGCGCTTGGTTTCGACGAAGCACTTGTGCGTCGCATCAGCAGGCTTGTCGACCTCAGCGAATATAAAAGACGGCAAGGTGCGCCCGGTGTTCGAGTGACCTTAAAAGCATTTGGCAAAGATCGACGTCTGCCAATCACCAACGCATATCGGGGTTAGTGCGCTCCACCTAATCTTTTGTAGGCGAGGATAGAGATCGCTGCAAGAATTCCGAACGCAGAGCCAATCAGTGCAGGCACATCGACACCGTATTTTTCATATGCACGCGTTGCAACGATGGCGATGATGGCGCGACCGAGCGTGCCGGCTCCGAGCACCCAACCAAGACCGGCACCAGGGCTATTGGGCACAAGTTGTGATGCAATTGGCAACAAACTGACAACTGCAAATTCGAATCCGAGGAAATACACGCCAACAGCAATGAGGCCAAACACGATGTTTGTCGATGCAAGTGCAAGCAAGATGCCAGCAGGCACGATCATTAGTGCGCCACCCGCGATTGAGCGTTCTTTGCCCCAGCCGTCGGTGCGGTGTGCACTATTGAGAGATGCAAATAGTTCGACAGCGCCAAGTGCAAAACCGACCGCAGCGAGACGTGCAGCACCAAAACCAAATTGATCTTGCAACCATGCGCCAAATGTGACGAACAAACTTTGTGCACTCGACATGATGCAAAACATCGTGATTACGGCGAGCCACCCACGACCGTGCACTCGTGTCTTTGCACCTTGTACGTGTGGTGCAACAACACGTGGCTCTGAGTTGACGCGTTTGGCAATGGATGCAGTGACAACGACGAGGCAGATGATGCCAAATAGGTATCCAATGCGCCAGTTGGTTGCAGCAGTGATGAGCCCCATGATTGACACACCAACAAGCAGCCCAAGTGCCCATGAAGTTTCGGTGAGGCCAACGATGCGACCACGCTGTTGGTACGGCACATGATCGGCAATCCATGCGCCGAGTCCGAGATCAAAACTTTGCTTCGTAAGTGCAAGTACGGTGACGCCAATCGCAAACCACACAACACTTGGCGCAAGAGCAGCAATTATGCAGCCAAGAATGGTGCCAACAAGACCGATCACCATTGCGTTGCGATGTGTCAGTCGGTCGACAATGCGCCCAGCAAACGGTGAACCGAAGCCCGACAATTCGGAAACAAACACTGCAATGCCGATGTCGGAGAGTGAGACATTGAAATCTTTGGCGATGATTGCCAAAAAGGGCGGGGCAAATCGGTAGCAAGCAATTGCAACGAGTCGACCGAGCGTGACAATAGAGATGTTGCGACGAATTTCTGGCTCGAAGGAATCGTCAAGCAGACGATTGAAGATTCGAGTAAGCATGTGCACTTAATCTACAACGAAGCTATAGCGAATCTGTCGGCGCAATATCGCCTGATACGTCACCGATTACAGAAACAATGTCGCCAGCAGTGATTCGATTATTGCGATGTACAAAAAACCAACAGCCGCCCAAGTTGTGCAACTTTGGATTGTGCACGCCGAGTGTGTGACGCAGTGTGCGAATGACCCCACTGTGACTGACAATGAGTGCCGTTGGCATGCTTTCGCTCGCGCTCGCCACACACGATGCCGCGATGTCGCAAAATGCGGAAGTCGACCTGGCAACAATTGACTCATCCGACTCGAAGCCATCTGGTTTGCGTCGCTCGTTTAAGTACCCAGGCCATTGCGACTCAATTTGATGGCGAGTCAAACCTTGCCACGGACCAACATCGGATTCGAGTAGTCGTTCGTCCACAACCACTGGGCCAACTCCGTGAGTTTCGGCAATGATCTGCGCGGTATGCAATGCGCGTTGCAATTGACTCGACGCAATGTAGTCAAAGGTGCCAAGTAGTTCGGCTGCAAGTCTGGCTTGGTTGATACCGGTCTCGGTCAACTCGATATCGGCGTGCCCTTGCCAGCGTTCTTGCACATTCCACTCCGATTGGCCATGGCGGATGACCAGCAGTTGGGCGATGACGTCGTGTGCAGACACAAGGACGCAGGGTAGTCGTAAAAGATACGATGAGCATGTGGTTCAACTGCGAATGTTTGCCTCGGCCCGTGAAGCGGCCGGAACTGCTCGTGACACAATGCCCGGCGACACGGTCGATCAGGTATTGGCTGGCGCAGTTGCCCGATTTGGGTCAGACTTTGCAATGGTGTTGCAATCATGTCGAGTATGGGTCAACGGCGAGTCAGCCGAAGGCACCTCGGTAGTTACAGACACTGACGAAGTAGCGATTCTTCCACCAGTGTCGGGGGGCGACAAGTGACAAATATGTTTGAAGAACTTTCTCTTGATGACCTGCGCGCCAAGCGTGCCGAGATGCAGCACCAAGAAGATGCGGTTTCATTTGTGCGCCGACTTGCTCAGGGTCGTTTAGACATTGCGCGCGACGAGTTGCGCCGACGCATCGACAACGAACCATTGCTTGATGTCGCGACAAACCTTGCTGGTGTGTTTGGTCAAGAACACGGCGGAGGGTCGGCTCGTCCGCCACGCGAAACCATTATTTCTGGCGATCACCCACTCGTGATCGAACTCGAGCACTTGTGTGAAGACCTTGGCTTTGGTTCCATTCGTACGCTGGATGAAACAAGCCTGCGAACCGCCATTGATGAACTCGCCAAGTTTGAATTGTTGCGCTCGAGCGAACGGCGTGCATTGTTTGACACCATCGACGCTCTTACTGCAGCGCTCGTGCAGCGCTACAAAAGTGGTGGCGCAAATGTTGATGCGCTTCTGAACGACTAGCGAATGCTGGGGTTAGCCCCCAAAGACCAGTGTTAAGGACCAGCGTTAAATAGGGCTCGTCGCCCGACTCCACAAATTAACGCACCCCGCAGGTAGGTTTTAAGGGTGATGCAACGTGTTGCTGTGCTCTCCCTGCACACCTCGCCGCTCGCCCAACCGGGCGTAGGTGATGGTGGTGGCATGAATGTGTATGTGCGCGAGCTCGTTTCTGCACTTGCTAGCAGCGGAGTCGATTGCACTACATATACACGTGCCTGGAAATCTGGATTGCCTGATGTGGTCGAGGTCGAACCAAATCACCGAGTGGTGCACGTGCGCGCTGGCGATGTGGATTTGCCGAAAGAAGAAATGCTCAGCGTGGTTGATGAATTTACTGACTCGGTTGCATGGCATCTACAGCGAAATGGTGGGGCAGACTTGGTGCACGCCAATTATTGGCTTTCGGGCATGGCTGGGCACCGCTTGAAGCACGAATTGAATTTGCCTCTCGTCACCACTTTCCATACGTTTGCTCGCGTCAAAGGACTCGGTGGCGATATTGAGTCTCCAGTGCGCGAAAAATCTGAATTAGAAATTATTGGCTGCGCCGACGCCATTTGTGTGAGTTGTCCTGAAGAGCGATCACAGTTTGAGTCGTTATATGGAAGTGCTCCAGGAACGATTGAAGTTGTTGCTCCAGGTGTTGAACGCGCATTCTTTTCTCCAGGAGATCGTCGCGGTGCGCGACATGCTCTCGGACTTGGCAGTGGACCAATTTTGTTATTTGTTGGTCGCATTCAGCCACTTAAAGGTCTTGATGTTGCAGTACAAACACTTGCGCAACTCGGTCGCAACGATGCGCAACTCGTTGTAGTTGGCGGTGCAAGTGGCGCTGATGGTGCAGCCGAACTTGAGCGTGTGCAGCGCATCATTGCCGAAAACAATTTGGAAGGGCGAGTGCATTTCTTTGATCCTCAGCCCCACCATCTGTTGTCTACTTTTTATCGTGCTGCTGATGTTGTGTTGGTGCCATCGCGCAGTGAGAGTTTTGGATTGGTTGCGCTTGAAGCTGGCGCTTGCGGTATTCCTGTTGTTGCTACTGGCGTAGGTGGGTTGCTCAGCCTGATTGATCATGGTCGCACTGGCTTTTTGGTACCCGGCCGCAATGTTGATGACTTCGCCAAGTTCACTGCACGACTACTTGATGACTCGTTGCTCTCGTTAGCAATGGGTACCGCAGCAGCCGAACGCGCAAAGGCGTATTCGTGGAAGTCTGCAGCACGTACCGTGCGCGATGTGTATGCGCAACTGCTCGAGCGTGAATTAGTGGCTTGCAAGTAGTGAGCGATCTGTTTGATGATCAGGAACTTTCTCGGATCGAACAGCAAATAGACGAGTGGTTGGCACATCTTCAGGCTCAGAATCCTGCGATCCTCGCTATTGATCGAAGCACCGAAGGCGACATTCGTTGGTATGTGCGCATGCAAGGTGAAGAAAAGGAATTTACAACGGTGTGGTTGACATTGGGTCAGCGAACATTGCGTTATGAAACGTATGTAATGCCGGCCCCCGAAGAGAATGCCGAAGCGTTGTACGAGTCGTTGCTGCGCCGCAACGAAAAACTTGTTGGCGCTCATTTTTCGATCGGTGCCGAAGATGCAGTGTTCTTACGCGGCGAGATGCCGATTGGATCGCTCAATGAGAAGGAACTTGATCGAGCAATTGGCACCCTCTATGCGACGGTGGAGCGGTACTTCAAGGGGTTCTTGCAGATTGGATTTGCCAGGCTTTTCAACAGCCGATTCGATAGCTGACCGTACACATTGGGTTGCGTCCGAGCCTTTAACGGTCGGGGAAGTCGGTTGAGTGGCTCGGACGCATCTCGCTAGCCTGACCACAATGAATTCGGCGGCTCATACTCCCATCACATTTGTTGGTGGAGGCAACATGGGTGCTGCTCTCGTTGCAGGGTTATTGAAAGCCGGTTGGCCCGCATCGCTGATCACTGTTGTCGAAACGTCGAGCGAGAGACGAGCACAATTAAATTCGTTGTACCCAGGAATCATTACTTCCGAAAAAATTGTTGCGTGCACAGCAGGAGTGATTGCTGTCAAGCCACCTGCTGCAGCCGAAACATGCGCTGCACTTGCGCAAGCCGGCGCAACACGAGTGCTATCAATTGCTGCAGGCATTGGGTTGACCACATTGCAGGCTGCCGCTGGTTCAACCGCGGCTGTCGTGCGAGCGATGCCAAATACTCCTGCACTTGTCGGTGAAGGCGCGGCAGCGATCAGCGGATCTTCCCAATGTGTCCTGGCCGATATGGTTTGGGCCGAATCGGTGCTGGGCAGTGTTGGCACCGTGGTGCGAGTAGACGAAAAATTGTTGGATGCGGTGACCGCAATTTCTGGGTCGGGTCCTGCCTATATATTTTTAGTTGCTGAGGCACTTATGTCTTCAGCAGTTGGGGCCGGCTTGTCGCCCGAGATTGCCGACGCGCTCGTGCGCCAGTTACTCGTGGGTTCGGCAAAATTGTTGCAGCAGTCAACCGAGACACCCGCGCAGTTACGCGCAAATGTGACATCGCCAAACGGTGTTACGGCGGCTGCCATACAGGCTCTAGAGCAGGCTGGTATTCGTGCAGCAATTGAAGCAACTGTGCAGGCTGCGGTGTCGCGAAGTCGCGAAATGGGTTCGTGAAAATTCACGGTCAAAAATGCTTGAACTTTCCAACTATGTGCGTAGGGTATGTCCTAGGTCACAGTTTCCAGCAGGGGTTTACCCCCCAACTGGAAGTCGCGCTCGCAAGAGCGCGCCGTTTGGACCGGTGCCGTCGGGGGGTTGGCACCGGTCCATTCGTGTATCTCGGGACGTTTTGCTTCGCGTGAGTGTTGTGCGATGAATAAATTTTCACACGTTTCTTTTCTCTCTGACTACGGAACGCAAGACGAATTTGTTGGAGTTGTTAAGTCAGTGATCGCTGACATCGCACCGCACGTCAATGTGATTGATCTTGTGCACGATGTAACTCCGTTTGATGTGCGCGCAGGTTCACTCGCACTTGCACGCTGTGTTCCTTACGTGCCAACTGGTGTTGTATTGGCAGTTGTTGATCCGGGCGTTGGCGGATCACGGCGAGCAATTGCAATCTCGGTTGGTGGTGGCAAGGGTGTATTTGTTGGCCCCGACAATGGTCTTTTGCCGGGAGCAGTTGCGCTTGCAGGCGGGCCAGATCAGGCGGTGGTGCTCAACAATGTTGCATATCAATTGGCCTCGCCGGGCGACACGTTTGCGGGGCGCGATATTTTTGCGCCTGCCGCAGCACATCTTTGTAATGGCGTTGCACTCACCGATTTGGGAGATGAGATCGACCCAAGTTTGCTCTTGCCAGGCGTCGTACCGCTACCGCGCGAAGAGGGCGGGCAGATGTTGAGCGAAGTGACTTGGGTGGATCGATTTGGGAACTGCCAATTGAATGTTGGGCCTGAAGACATTGAAAAGTGGGGTTCACCACTGCGGGTCATTATCGGCGCATCAGATCCAACTACCCAGATTGTGCGTTCGGTACCAGTCGTGCGCAACTTTGCTGACATCGGTGGTGGTATCGGTCTTGTTGTCGACTCATATGGAATGCTCGCGTTGTGTGTTGATCGCGGTTCGGCAGCAGCCGAACTACAACTTGGTCCAACTGACCTGGTGGTGATTGCTCAAGATCCCAGCGCTGGTGCTGGAGTAGCAACGTCGGTGCGCTTAGGCACTAAAAAATGATTTGTCGTACTCGCGTTAGGCGTAAACTCGGATCATGAGACCCGCCACAACACTTGTTACTGGTTTGTTGCTTGCAGCAATTTTGGGTGCAGGCGTTTTGTCGCTGATGATGCGTTAAGCGTTGAGTTGCCCGCGACCAAGAATCCACTAAACAGAATTGAAACTCCGCAGAGCAAAGTAATTGCAAACGCGCGATCTTGACCGAATCGTCCAGCGAGTGTGCCGCTTGCTGATAACACGAGCGTGCCCACCGCGATCAGCACATTGCCTCCCGCAAGTCGCTTGGGAGACGTGACCGTGCGGGTAATACTTTTTGATGCCGCAGGGTTTTGTTTCTTGACTACACGACAAGCCGACCACAGTGCGCCAACAATGATGAACATTGCGGGAACACCCGAACCGACAGCCGCAAGAATTCGCGGCGCTGCGCCAAATATTTCTCGTCCAGCAGGAAACTCAGTGGAAACAACTTCTGATTTCGTTGGAGCAATCAACACCACGCCAGTTGCAAGACCCGACAACCATACAAGCCAGTTACGAGCAATGTTTCCTGCACGAAGACCAACCAGCAAGTACAAAGTTCCGAGTGCAAGCCAAGCCACGTTGAGCACGGCGCCGGCTAAGAAAAAAATCCGAAACGCCATCAAGTTCCAGCCAGAGCTCTCGGCCCACCACAGCGCACCGGATCCAAGAGCGAAGAGCGCCATTGCAATAGACCAGGCCAATTCGTGCGGCTGGCGCCGGCGCAACCAGCGATCAAACGTGCTCAGAGTAAATGCGCATGCAATGAGGGTCGCAGCACCCGCCAATGCCGAGTTCAACTCGTTGTGCACCGATTGAGCAGCCATGATTTCGGTAATGCTGTAGGCCACATTGTGGGCAAAACTCATTGGCGCAGGCTAGTTGGGCAAATTGGTCTTTTGATTGTCTGCAAGGTGACGGATGTCTTGCCGGCATTAGCCCTGAGCGTGGTCAAGGACTTCGTGAATTCATGCACGAACGCCTACCCTTTACAGAGTGACAGATCTTGTGAAACCCCCATCACGGCCTGAGGCACTTCGTCGACGTATTCCAGACGCGGCAGTCACTCGGTTGCCGGTGTACTTGCAGATTCTGAACAAATCAATAACAGAAGGTGTCTCGCAGTTGTCGAGCGATCAACTTGCAGGACTAGCCGGGCTCAATGCAGCCAAAGTGCGCAAAGACTTGTCGTACTTGGGAAGTTATGGCACACGCGGTGTTGGGTACGACGTTGCGTATCTCGTCTATCAAATTAAACGCGAACTGGGATTGTTGAATGATTGGAAGGTCGTGGTTGTTGGTGCGGGCAACTTGGGCAACGCGTTAACAAATTACGCCGGTTTTTCTTCGCGTGGGTTTGAGGTTTCGGCAGTTGTCGATATCGATTCGGCAAAGGTTGGCAAAAAAGTTGGTGGAGTCGTGGTGCGACATGTTGATGACCTGTTGTCAATTGTCAACAACGACAAAGTCAGCCTTGGTGTCATCGCCACGCCACCCGCTTCGGCGCAGCGTGCAGCAGAAGTGCTTGTTGCTGCTGGCATCAAGTCGATTCTTAACTTTGCTGCAATAGTGCTGACGGTACCGAGCGACGTTTCGGTTCGTAGCGTTGACTTGGGCATGGAGCTACAGATTCTCGGTTATTACGAACAACTCAACAGGCCTGTGGCATGTCAATAGTTGTTCTCGGAGTCAATCATCGCTCGGCGCCGCTCGATGTAATCGAACGTGTTGCGGTGGCAGAAGAGTCACTCACAAAAGCGTTGCATAGTTTGGCATCGCGCGACAACGTGCGCGAAACAGTGTTGCTTTCAACTTGCAATCGCACAGAGGTGTATGTGGTCGCCGAAAAGTTTCACGGTGCGTACGCCGATGTGCGCGATTACTTTTGTGAACTTTCCGGGTTAACGCCAGACGAATTGCATCCGCATTTTTACAGCCAGCACGACGAGGCTGCTGTATCGCACCTGTTTGAAGTGGCTTCTGGTCTTGATTCTGCAGTGATTGGCGAAACCGAAATACTTGGTCAAGTGCGTGACGCATGGGACTTGGCGCGAATCGAGCAGACTTCTCGCACAACACTCAATATGTTGTTTCGTCAAGCGCTCGAAGTGGGTAAGCGTGCGCGAAACGAAACCGGAATCAGTAAGTCCACTACATCGATCTCTCATGCTGCTGTTGAGATGGCAAAAGAATTGTTGGGCACAATGCAGGGCCGCAGTGTTCTCGTTGTTGGCGCTGGTGACATGGGTGCTGGCATTGCACGCGCATTGTCAAGTGCCGGCTCCGCATCGGTCACGGTAATGAATCGCAATACAGAGCGCGCAGAACAACTCGCCGCCACAGTTGGTGCTGTAGTCAGCCCGATTTCGGAATTAGCAAGTGCGCTTGGTGTTGCCGATGTGGTGCTGACATGCACCGGTGCAACCGAGCCAATCATCACTGCAGAATTGGTGCGTTCAGTTCGTGGCGAGACCCCAAACCCCTTGCTCATCGTTGATATTGCAATGCCGCGCGATGTTGAACACTCGGTCAGCGAAATCGCAAACGTAACGTTGCGCGATTTATATGACTTACGCGACTGGGCACAAGTTGGCATCAACGCGCGCAACAATGAGGCCGACGCAGTGCGCACGATTATTGTCGAAGAAGTAGAACGTTTCACCCAAGAGTCAATTGCTCGGCAGGCCGCACCACTTGTTGCCGAGTTGCACGAGCGAGCAGAAAATATACGCCTCGCCGAGATGGAAAGGTTTGCTGCGCGCATGTCTGGACTTACGCCAGAACAGCGTGATCTCGTTGAAACGATGAGCAAGGCGGTTGTCGCCAAATTGCTGCACACCCCATCTATCCAACTCAAAAATAGTGCTGGTACCCCGCAAGGCGAGCGCATCGCTGCAGCACTGCGCGATCTCTTCGACATCGAATGATTCGTCTTGCAACTCGCTCGAGTTCACAAGCCCGCACTCAAGCCCAAGTAGTTGCCAACGCAATATCTACAGCAACTGGCGAGCAAACCGAACTTGTTTTTGTTGAAACCCTTGGTGATATCAAGCGGGATGTGCCTCTGCACCAGATAGGTGGTCAGGGCGTTTTCGTTAAAGAAGTACAACAAGCAGTTCTTGATGGTCATGCAGATTTGGCAGTGCACTCTGCAAAAGATTTGCCTTCTTTGCAAACTGACGGTCTTATTGTCGGTGCGTGGTGCGCACGACGTGATGCGCGCGATGCATTGGTCGGTAACACACTGTCTGGTTTGAAACAAGGTGCGACGGTGGCGACAGGTTCGGTGCGGCGCCGTGCGCAGTTGCTGACCATGCGACCCGACCTCAGGTTTATTGATTTGCGGGGCAATATCAATACTCGCTTAGGCAAGGTGCCTGATGGTGGTGCAATTGTGATGGCAGTCGCAGCACTTGAAGTTCTTGATCTCACTGATCAGATTGCACAAATACTTGACCCAAGTGTTGTTGTGCCCATGATTGGTCAGGGTTGTGTGGCGGTGGAGTGTCGAGAGGGCGATGCGACAACACAAGCGGCATTGCACTCAGTAGATCACGCGGCAACTCGTCGCGCAGTTGAAATGGAGCGTGCATTTTTGGCCGAATTGGGTGCAGGATGCAATATGCCAATCGGTGCGCATTTGGATGCACAAGATGTTTTTACTGCGTTTATGGCCACGGGCGACAAAGCAAGCGACCGCCATGTCACACTCGCACAGTCGGTTGTTGGCATTGACGACAGATTGCAATTGGCACGCGACATCGCAACGCAGTGCCGAAACAAACTTCAATGACAAATCTGGCCGGTAAAACAATTGTTCTGACACGACCTGTTGAGCAGTCGAGTGAACTTGCAGAGTTGTTGGTTGAAGTCGGCGTCAACGTGTTGTTGGTGCCTCTGATCAAAATTGTTGGCCCAAGTGATGGTGGGCGCAAATTACAGGCCGCTCTTGATCGTGCCGACGACTACGACTGGATAGTCGTTACGTCGGCAAACGGCGCGCAAAGTATTTCGTCGTTCATCAAGTCATTGGCAACCAGTGATGCACGCCGGCCAAAAATTGCAGCAGTAGGTGCGGCCACGGAACAAGCACTGGGTTGTGCAGCAGACTTCATGCCAAGCACTGCAAATGCACAAACACTCGTGCGCGAGTTTCCATTTGGCGAAGGACGCGTGTTGCTTGCGCAAGTTGAAAATTTGGGTGGTGCAGTCGATTCATCAGTTGCTCGCGGGCTTGCTGAGCGTGGATGGTTGGTGGATGAGGCTGCTGCGTATCAAACGGTGGCAGCAACACCGAGCCTCAAAGAAGTTGCGCAGGCATCGCAAGCCGATGCCGTCGTTTTTTATTCGGGATCGGCAGTGCGATCGTGGCGAGCAGGTGTTGGGATGAAGACGCCACCCGTGGTGATCGCAATCGGAGAATCAACTGCGAGGGTCGCGCGCAATCTCAACATTCAAGTGTCGAGCGTTGCGGCACAAACAACGCCCAGTGCTGTAGTGGCTGCACTCGTTGGGGTTTTCGAACAGCAACGCCCGTAGCCTTACGGGTATGGCGTTTCCGCAATCTCGCCCTCGTCGCCTGCGACAGAGTCCCGCCATGCGCGAACTCGTTGCAGAAGTACGTTTGGGTGTCAAAGATCTTGTCGCACCACTGTTTGTGCGTGAGGGAATCTCGTCTGCCCAGCCGATCACGTCGCTTCCTGGCGTTGTGCAACACACGCTCGACTCCTTGCGTAGCGAAGTAGTGCAACTTGCAGAACTCGGTGTTCCTGCAGTCATTTTGTTTGGTATTCCTTCAGTGAAAGATGAAGTTGGGTCTGGCGCATTTGATCCAGCAGGCATCGTGCAGGTGGCGTTACGCGAATTACAAAAAGAAGTTGGCAACGACATGGTGTTGATGTCTGACTTGTGCGTAGACGAATACACATCGCACGGTCACTGCGGAGTGCTCAACAAGCACGGTGACGTAGACAACGATGCAACACTCGATATTTATTGTCGCGCAGCACTTGCGCAGGCAACTGCCGGTGCGCATGTAGTTGCACCAAGCGGAATGATGGACGGCCAAGTTGGTGCGATTCGCTCTGCACTTGACGGCGCAGGATTTTCTGATGTTGCGATCATGGCGTATTCGGCAAAGTACGCATCTGGTTTGTATGGCCCATTTCGCGATGCTGTCGACGTGCAGATTCAGGGTGGAGGCAATCGCAAGGGGTATCAACAAGATTGGCGCAACGCCCGTGAAGCACTACGCGAAGTTCACGCCGACATCGAACAAGGTGCCGACATCGTGATGGTCAAACCCGCACTGAGTTATCTCGATGTGATTTCGGCAGTGCGTGCGCAAGTAGACGTTCCGGTAGCCGCGTATCACGTGAGTGGTGAATACGCGATGATTAAAGCTGCTGCTGCAAATGGTTGGATTGATCATGACACCGTTGCTCTCGAGCAACTCACCGCTGTCAAGCGCGCAGGTGCCGACATTATTCTCACGTACTTTGCGCGTTGGTTCGCAGAAAACAATCGCTAAGGCATGAGCATTCAGTTTTGTGATCCAGTCGCATGTGTTGCCGCGGGCTGCACAGCCACAGTGTGCACGGGCAAGGGCGTGCCATCTAATCACACGTTGTACACGCGCTCTGCCGATGTAATTCCTGGCGGAGTCAACTCATCAATTCGCGCATTTAAAGCAGTTGGTGGCGAGCCATACATCGTTGCTCGTGGCGAAGGCGCACACGTGATCGACGTTGAAGGCAAGCGTTATATCGACTTGGTGCAAAGTTACGGAGCCGTAATTTTGGGACACGCGCATCCATCTATCACTGCAGCCTTGCAAGCAGCAGCAGTTGATGGCACATCTTTTGGTGCGCCAACCCCACGCGAAATGAAACTTGCCGAAGCGATTCGTGAACGAGTACCAAGCTGCGAGCGAGTGCGGTTAATGAACAGTGGCACTGAAGCAACCAGCACTGCAGTTCGACTTGCGCGCGGAGCCACAGGTCGTAAACGAATCATCACCTTTGCCGGAAACTTTCACGGTGCAACCGATGCACTGCTTGCTGCTGGAGGAAGTGGTGTTGCAACACTTGGTTTGCCAGGCACTGCAGGTGTGCCCGAAGAAGCTGTGGCCAACACTCTTGTTGTGCCATACAACGTTGTGCCCGAAATTGGTAACGATGTGGCTGCAGTGATTGTTGAACCAATCGCTGCCAACATGGGTGTCGTTGCTCCAGCCCCCGGTTTTTTAGAAGGACTTCGCGCTGCCTGCGATAAGGCCGGTGCGTTGTTGATTTTTGATGAAGTGATTACCGGCTTCCGCATTGGCATGGGTGGGGCACAAGCAAAATACGACGTGCGACCAGACATCACGTGCTTCGGCAAAGTGATTGGTGGTGGGCTTCCAATTGGGGCCATCGGTGGCTCTCGTGCAGTGATGGAAAACCTTTCTCCACTCGGCAAGGTGTTTCATGCAGGAACTCTTGCGGGTAATCCACTTGCCACAGCAGCAGGTTTGAGCGCACTCAATGAACTGACGCAAGACGTATATATGGAACTCGGTGCGCGAGCACGACAACTTGCCACTCTGTTGCGCGACGCCTGCACAAGTGCCGGCATTACAGCACAGTTTCCGGTTGTTGGCACACTCGTTGGTGCGTTCTTTGGCAGTCGTGTGCCAACCAACTTTGACGAAGCAAAGCAAACAGATGAAAAGATGTATGCAAAATTCTTTCATGCGATGCTCAACGAAGGTGTTGCTATGGCCCCAGGTGCATATGAAGCGCTGTTTGTTGGTGTTGGTCATACAGATGCGGTGATGGAACAACTGGCTGCGGCCGCTCATCGCGCAGCACATGCAATCAGGTCTTTCCAAAAAAACGATTTAGAATAGAAATATGCGCCACTTTTTGTCGGCTCGCTTGTGGGCAGCATTTGCAATTCTTGGTGCCGCTGCCGTTGTAGTACTGGGCTTGTTTGCACTTACTTCTGGGGGCTCATCAACGCCGACAGCGCTTCCGACTACTCACAATGTTGAACTGGTTGCTGTTGCTACGTCACTTGCAGCCCAAGAGGGCTGGCAAATTGCAAGCAGCAAAACGGTGGGTAACGCAACGCTCACATTGGATGACGGGCGCGTTGTCGAAATTCTTGAAGGCACGATGGGCGAGATCACATGCACCAATCTGACCGAACCATTCGCATGTGTGTTGTTGGCCGACATGTTGGGTGGTGGCGTCGTGTGGTTTGCTCTCGTGCCGGTAGACACAAATACTGCTACCAGTCAAAAGATGTTGACTCTTCCTCCACTTGTTGACATGTTGAACGGTGGCAGTTTGGGCGTGCTGCAAAATGATTGGATTGTAAAACTTGGCAACGGTGTGAAACGCACCTGCGACTCCGAGTCGGACACCGCAAACCTGCGTGAGTTCATTACTAAGTTTTCACAAAGTAGTTACACCATGCTCGACTTGATCAAGGATGAAGTGACCGAAGTGGTCTGCAGCAAAAACTAAATTGCCAGAGCGACTTGTTACTTGCCGGACTCGCGAGGCTCAATGCCCACGTGCGCAGGAGGCTCGGTGAGCATCGAGAAATCTTTATCAATGGTTTCGAATGACGAAGTGCCTTTTTCGAGGGCGTGAAAAATTTCAGACTCTGGTGAACACCACGTCTCGTATTCGGCTGCCCACTTTTCATCTTTGGGGTCAGTACCACCAATTTCATAACGCTCATGGCACACAACGCCGAGAATTTCTGCTTCAGTGAGTGCACCGCCAAGTTTTTCACCTTGCATCGGCATTGGGTTTCCGTTGTATGAAAGTGGTGCATGCGCTCCACCTTCGCGGTCTGGATCTCCGTAAACCTTGAGACCTGCAGATACATACGCCTGACTCCCGGTGTAGACAAAATTCAACATGTCTTCAATCTTCGGGAAAGTTTTCATTACTTCGCCTTGGTGGAGAGCACGGCCGGCGCCGCCCTGACCTGCTGCGCCGTGACAACCAGCGCATGATCCATACACCGCTGCACCAACTGCAAGCGGACCTTCAACAACTTTTTCTTGTGGCTTGAGAGCTGCCACATACATAAAGGCCCACAGTGGCAGCAGGCTCAATGTGGCCATTGCCCAGAATGGAATCTTTTTGCGCGACTTGGCTGCAGCGACGTATGCAGGATCGGGGAGCACCTTAGGTGCAACTGGCTCAACAGATTTCTCAACTGCAGCAGGCGCAGAGGCTGGGGTAGTTGCCGCAACGTCTGTAGACGGAGTTGCGCCCGACTGTTGGCGGTCCTTCGATCGCTTGAGCAGATGTTCGGGTATCTCGGTCACGGCGTCCACTCTAAATCAAATTTGGTCCAATTCAAGAACGCATCGCCACTTGGCTAGGCAGATTGGAAAGCGGGAGAGGTAGGTAGATGTCACAATGCGCACGAATGCACGAACTCGGTAGTTTTCGCCTCTCGACACTTTGCCCGACTAGCCTTATTTACCAACTGAACCCTATTTATGAATTGGCAAGGAAAGGTCCCCCGCTCAACATGCTGGCAATAGACATCCTGAAGTGGCCTGGCATGAACCAAGCGTTCTTGTTTTCGTTTTTCCTCACCCTTGCCTTAATTGGTTTGATCATCGTTGTTGGCATGCGTCGCCCAGCAGATCGCAAAGCAACCTGGGGTGAAGCAATTTTTGGAGCGACGTACGTTTTTGCCGTCATGTTCATCGCATTCGGTGTTGTGCCTCACCAGTTCATCGACCACGCCGACAAAGAATTGGGTTGGCGCAAGGACAATCTCATTTATGGACCTTTTGACATCTTGAAGCCTCAGTCCTTCGGTGGCCAGTTTCCGTTTGATGTCAGTTATGAAGCAATTCGCGACACCATCGTTGTAGTGATTCATGTTTTTTACTTCGTCTTAATGGGCCTCATCTTTGCTTGGTGGCAGAAGCGCGGAACGGTAAAAACAAAAGAAGTTGAGACATCTTCATACGGCCGACCACTGGCTCGCAAGGCTTGATCTGAAATGACAAAGACCGATGCAAACCCACCAATGCCAGAATGGTCGGACGAGTACCAACTCGTTGAAGTTGATGCTGCATACCTTGCTAAGGCTGTTAAGCCAAAGCAATTTATTCACATTGATCAGAGCGAATGCATCATGTGTGAAGGTTGCGTCGATATTTGTCCGTGGAAATGCATCCACATGGTTGCCCCTGAAGCAATCGCGACGGCAGAAAACACCGAGAAGCCCGGCGACGATCCATCCGACAATGTGTTGTTCATTATTGACGACGACGTCTGTACACGTTGCGCTCTGTGCGTCGATCGTTGTCCAACCGGCGTCATCATTATGGGCAAAGTTGGCGAACCTGTTGCAACAGGAGATTTTCATACACGCACGTCAAACCATGGCTACGGCTACGGGATGCGGCTCTAGAAGACTGATTGATACGGAGAATATTTATGGCACTAACACTTGAAGAGCAACCAAAGTTGACTCCGAAAGAGCGCGCAACGAAGTTGAACGAGTCGCTCAAAGGCAGCCAAGCATGGAACTCTATTTTTCGCCCGGGCTCAATTTTTCGCAAGGGATACACCGACTCACCGCGTAACCGTTCGTATGTGATCATGAACTCGGTGCTCTATCACTTGCACCCAGTCAAGGTAAAGCGTCACGCAGTAAAGGTCAGTTACACGCTGTGCCTTGGTGGATTGAGCTTTTTCTTATTTATATTGCTCACCGTTACCGGCATCTTCTTGATGTTCTTTTATCGACCAACCGCCACAAATGCTTGGCAAGACATTCAGTCGCTGCAAACTTCAGTGACATTCGGTTTGATGGTTCGAAACATGCATAGATGGGGAGCCCACTTGATGGTGCTGAGCGTGTTCTTGCACATGGCACGCGTTTTTTACCACGGTGCATACAAGGCTCCGCGCGAATTCAACTGGGTGATTGGTGTTATTTTGCTCACACTCACCTTGCTACTTTCGTTCACGGGCTACTTGTTGCCATGGGACCAACTTGCTCTCTGGGCAGTAACGGTGGGTACCAACATGATGGGTTATTCGCCAGTCATTGGTTCTCAAGTGAGATTTGTGTTGCTCGGCGGTGTCGAAATCGGTGCTGAAACGTTGTTGCGTTGGTACGTGTTACACGTATTGCTCTTTCCTTTTATCACTGTCATCTTTTTAGCCGTGCACTTTTGGCGAGTGCGTAAAGACGGCGGAATATCGGGGCCGCTATGACCGAAATACCAGCACATCTTCTTAAGCGTGCGCAAGCAGCACGCGACAAAGCAGCTGCCGACGGTGGCGCGGGCGAAGCCGCAAGTGGTGCGCCGTCGGACTCGCGCATTCCCGAAGAGTTGCTCAATCGTTCAAAAGCGGCAGCAGCTGGTGGAGTCGCAGTTGCTGAGCGTGTTGCAACTGGTGTTGCTACAACAGAAGCAAACGGTAACTCACCGCTTGGTACTGGCCCCGGGGGTCACACGCAGCGCTTATTGACAGTTGTTAAATCTGGTTCGATTCAAGATGTAAAGGCTATGCCAGTAGACAAAGTACACACATGGCCTCACTTGCTCGGACCAGAGTTTGTTGCCGCGCTTGCATGCACCGCGTTTACATTTTTGTTCTCGTGGTTTGTTAACGCACCGTTGTTGCAAGCCGCAAACTTCAACCAGACACCAAACCCATCAAAGGCACCTTGGTACTTCTTGGGGTTGCAAGAGTTGCTCACCATGTTTCATCCGATGATTGCAGGTGTGACGCTTCCTGGTGTGGCGCTCGTTGCATTGATCCTTACTCCGTATATGGATCGCAATCCATCCAACAAGCCAGAGGATCGCAAATTCCTCACCAGTATTTTTACGGTCCACCTGATGTTTTGGGCAGTGCTCGTCATCATCGGTTCGTTCTTCCGCGGTCCTGGCTTCCTCTTCACGTTTCCATGGCGTGAAGGAATCTTTTTCGAACTCTAAGGCGACACATATATATGAACACCACCACCATCATCACCCTCGCAGTCGCAGTACTCATCGTGCTCGGGTTAGCGCTCGTCCTTACTTCGGTTAAGCGCAACGATGCACGCGGTGTTGGCACGCTCAAGCGTGAAACCCGTCGTAAAGATGTGGGCAAAGTAAATCCAGACGAAGTATCTGGTCGCGCAATTGAGCGCGCTGCAGTGGCTGCTCGCAATACCGCCATTGCCACACGACCAAGCGCAGATGTTGAACCATGGTCTCCACCAGACGCTGAAGCAGTTGGTGTGGCTCGACGTCAGTTCCTGAATCGCGCAACTGGCTCATTATTGGGCGCAAGTCTCGGCGCTTTCGGTGCATCACTTATTGCATTTTTGTGGACAAGTTCATCCGGTGGATTTGGTTCCAAAATCAATATTGGCAACTTGGACACAGTTATCGGTCAGATCCGTGCCAATAAAGGTTTCTACTATGTCCCTCAAGCCCGCGCGTGGGTAACTGAGTATCCAAAAGAAGGTTTATCAAAAGCCAAGGTGGCCTACGGTGCGCAAGCGGCTGTGTATGGCGGCATGGAAGCCGGAATTATTGCCTTATACCAAAAGTGCCCTCACTTGGGTTGTCGAGTTCCAAACTGCGTGAGCTCACAGTGGTTTGAGTGCCCATGTCACGGATCGCAATACAACATAGTTGGCGAAAAAAAGGGTGGACCTGCTCCTCGCGGCATGGATCGCTTTGGTGTATCTGTTGCCAATGACATTGTCGTCGTAGACACAGGATCTGTTTTCGGTGGGCCACCAATTGGCACCAACACCACCGGTCAAGAAGCTGAAGGTCCGCACTGTGTCGGCACTGCAGGGAGCCACTAATGATCGCGGTCGTTACATCAAATATTGCATGGATCATTTTGGTGATCGCTGTCGGTGGCTGGATTGTCTACGGACTCACCAACATTCGTCGCAGTCGCGCAGAAATCGGATCCGAAATTACGCTTGCCGCAAACCGCAAGCAGTATTACGACGATGAGGTTCTTGAGGGAAAGAAGATCGAGCGCACTCAGTTGGTTGGACTTCTGTTTTTGGTTGTAGTGACCATCAGCTTGCCGTTGTATTGGATCCTCGAACCAGGTCGCCAATCTGGCGAAATTGTGCAATGGGATCACCAATTTGATACGTGGGGTGGCAGATTGTTTGCTACAACCGCAGACGGTGGCTATAACTGCGCAGGTTGTCACGGTGGCATGAAGGGCCCCGGTGGTGCTGCTGCATATTCCATCACTGATACAAAAACTGGTGAAGTAAAAGAAGTCAGCTGGAAAGCCCCAGCGATCAACACTGTTTATTACCGCTACAGCGAAGAAGAAGTTCGCTTCATTCTCAACTACGGCCGTCCGTTTTCACCGATGTCACCTTGGGGTCTAGTCGGTGGTGGTCCATTGAACGAACAACAAATTCAGACGTTGCTGACATATTTGAAGGGCATTCAGATTCCTCGTGAAGACTGTCGTTTGATAACCGATGATCCGTTGACTTGCGATGGTGGTCATTTGCCAAGGGCAATGCAAGACGAAATCCAGGCAGAAGCCGAACGATTGGTTGCTGCGGGTACATACAAGACTGTCGGTGAAGCATTGTTTAATTTGGATTTGGGTAGCGGAAACTATTCATGCGCTCGCTGCCACACAAAGGGCTATTCATATGGCGATCCACAAATCACGGGTGGAGGCGCTTTCGGGCCAAACCTCACAGGTGGCTCTGCCGTTCGCCAGTTTCCACAAAAATCCGACATGGTTGCCTTTATCAATGGTGGCAGTGAATACGGAAAGCGTTATGGCGAGCAAGGCCAGGGCAGTGGTCGTATGCCAGCATTCGGTTCAACGCTCACTGAATCACAAATATCTGCAATTGTCGACTATGTGAGAGGTCTCTAAATGTTGTCAACACTTTTTGCAGTGAACTGGCAGCCAGAATTACGCGGCATTGTCGTCGTACTTATTTCTGTTGTTGTGTTGATCGGCGGAACATATTTGGTAGTTGGTACCAACTTAGGTGCACGACTTGGTTTCTTGGTCGTGCTTGCAGCCTTCTTCGGCTGGATGGCGACCATGGGTGCTATTTGGTGGACATACGGCATTGGTCTCAATGGTCCTGCGCCATTTTGGTTTCCAGCCGAACCGATCACGATTGTGCGCGACCCAGCATTATTGGTTGGCGCAGAAATTCTTCAGACAACACCGGCACTAAGTAATGATCCAGCCGCAAATGCCGCATCGGTGGCAACCGAACTTCAAGCAGAGGGCTGGAATTTGCTGGACGAAGCCGACCCACAGCGTGGTCAAGCAGTCGCTGCTTCAGATGGAATTTTGCAAATTGAAGCAGAAGAGTTTCCTGCCGGTTCATATCTGTCGGTTGCTGTGTACGACCGTGGTGGTGAGCGTTGGCCAAAGATCAATGATTCACTTGACTTCTTGGCGTTCTTTCACAAGCCGAGGTATGCATTGGTTGAAGTTGCACCAGTTGTGCCGCAACGTGTTGAGCCAGGTCGAGCACCTGCACGACCAGTCATTGACACTGCGCAACCACATCGTTATGTGCACATGTTGCGTGACCTTGGCGCAAAGCGTCAACCTGCGGTGTTGATTACTTTGGGCTCAGGATTGATCTTCTTGATGTTGTGCTGGCTGCTCCATCGTCGCGACTTGCAGTTGCGAATAAATATGAGCAGCAAAACACTGCCTGTAAAGGAATAGCCACGTCGTGGGCCAGTATCTTCCAATCGTCGTCTTAATGGCACTTGCCATCATCTTTGGCGCTTTGAGTTCTGTCGCATCAATGTTGCTTGCACCACGTCGCCCAAACAGTGCAAAGTCGGCACCATACGAGTGTGGAATTGTGCCGGGTCGCGAAGCACCAGAGCGCTTTCCGGTGAGCTTCTACATCATCGCGATGTTGTTCATCATGTTTGATATCGAAATCATTTTTGCGTACCCATATGCAGTGAGTCGTCAGGCACTTGGCTCATATGCATTTTTCGAGATGCTTGCATTCAGCGCTGTGTTTTTTATTGCATTCGTGTATGCGATTGCGCGCGGTGCACTTGACTGGGGCCCGATCAAGAAAGCAGTTCGACTTGATTTGGGCAACAATGATGAGATGAAGTCATCAAGCCGCACCGTGTTGAGCACGGTTCGTCGAGTTGGTTTTGAAGGTCGCGAAGACGACAACGGGGCAGCAGCCTGATGGGCGTCGTTCGCAACGTAATGGATGACGGCCTTGGTGGGCTTGAGCACAATTTTTTGACTGGACGCATTGAAGATGTAGTGAAGTGGTCACGTTCACGCTCAAGTTGGGGCGCAACGTTTGGTCTTGCGTGTTGTGCAATCGAGATGATGGCAACAGGCACGGCGCACTATGACCTTGCGCGATTTGGAATGGAAGTATTTCGCGCTTCACCACGCCAAGCCGACATCATGATCGTTGCTGGACGCGTCAGCCAAAAAATGGCACCAGTGTTGCGACAGGTGTACGACCAGATGATGGAACCTAAATGGGTTATCTCGATGGGCGTGTGTGCAAGCAGCGGAGGCATGTTTAACAACTACGCAATCGTGCAAGGTGTCGACCAAATCGTGCCCGTTGATGTGTATGCACCAGGTTGCCCTCCAACACCAGAGACTCTTATTCATGCCATTGAGACCTTGCATCAGCTCATTGAAGACGGCGAGATCATGAGCCGCCGTAAAGCCACGGGTGCTGGCGCCAATGTGCATATTCAAGAAATTGCCGCCGGCACGTATACGCCAGTTGTTCTTGGTAAGCGTTAAACCATGACAACCGATGTGTTGCACGATTGCGTATTGGGTCAATCACACGGCCAACAAGTCTTGTTTGTGCCCAAGGATCGCTACATCGCAACACTTCGCAAATTGATTGACGACTCGTACACGATGTGTGTCGATCTCACCGCTGTCGACTTTCTGACTCACCCAGGTCGTACGTTGCCAGAAGCGATTGCTCCAGAGCGTTTCGAAATCGTTGTCAACTTATTGTCAATGCGGGATCGCACTCGGATGCGTCTGCGCACACAAGTAAGCGAAGCCGATGCATCAATCGACTCTGCATTCGATTTGTACCCAGGCACGGAGGCCATGGAGCGCGAAGTGTTTGACATGTTTGGCATCACGTTTAATGGCCACCCAGATTTGACGCGCATTTTGATGCCAGAAGACTGGGACGGTCACCCGTTGCGCAAGGATTATTCGCAGGGTCGGATTCCGGTGCAGTTCAAGGGCAGCGCATCATGAGCGATCTCTTGAGCACCGTCGTTTCAGCCGGAACATTTGAAGGCAACCAAGAATTGCGCTCGCGCAGCGAACTCACAGCCAAAGAAGTCATGCGCGAGGTTGGCGCAGTGTTGCGCATGAGTGAAGCCGACGTTGCATTGCTCGCCGAAGTCGAGGCTGATCCTGGTGAAGATCAGACGATGATCATCAACATGGGTCCGCAACATCCGTCAACCCACGGAGTTTTGCGACTCATGCTCGAGTTGAAGGGCGAAACCGTGCTGCGCTGCAAGCCAATCATTGGCTACCTGCACACAGGCATGGAAAAAACTGGTGAGTCGCTCACGTTTATGCAGGGCGGTACCAACGTCACCCGCATGGACTATGCATCGCCGTTAAATAACGAACTCGTTTTTTCAATGGCTACCGAGAAGTTGCTCGGCATTGATGGCGATATTCCTGAGCGCGCCGTGTGGATGCGCATGTTGTTGTCGGAAATGAATCGCATGAGCAGTCACTTGTTGTTCATGGCCTCAAACGGCATGGACATCGGTGCTGTATCGATGATGTTGTACGGATGGCGAGAGCGCGAAGAAGTATTGCGCTTCTTCCAAAAAGTCACAGGTTTGCGCATGAACCACAACTTCATCCGCCCCGGTGGAGTTGCAGCCGACTTGCCTGCGGGTTGGCGCGATGATGTGCTCGAGATTCTTGAAATGCTCGGACCAAGATTGGACGAGTACGACACGTTGATGACGGGTCAACCAATTTGGCGCGAGCGCTTGCAGGGCGTTGGAGTCATTACTCAACAAGAGGCGATTGCACTAGGTGCAACTGGTCCAATCTTGCGCTCAACCGGCCTGGCATGGGACTTGCGTCGCGACATGCCATACCTGCATTACAACGAAGTTGAGTTTGATGTAATTGTCGGCAGTTATGGCGATGCGTTTGATCGCTATGCAATCCGTTTGGCCGAAATTCGCGAGTCAATGCGCATCGTTCGCCAAGTTCTCGACAAGATGCCTGGTGGCGACTTCCGCATCCAGAACAAAAAAGTCACTCCACCACCACGAGCACGCATCGACGAATCAATGGAAGCATTGATTCACCACTTCAAAATTTTTACCGAGGGTTTCAAGGTTCCAGAAGGCGAAGTGTATGTGGCGATCGAAAGCCCACGCGGCGAGATCGGCTGTTACATCGCAAGCGACGGTTCCCCAACGCCATATCGCATGCATATGCGCGCACCGAGCTTCGTCAATGTGCAAGCGTTGCCTCATATGATGCGCGGCGGACTTGTGGCCGACGCAGTTGCCGTAATTTCTTCGGTCGACCCAGTCTTGGGCGAGGTCGACAGATGAGCCGCCTCAACGACGCCAATATCAAGATCGCACTCGAGATCATCTCGCATTATCCACGATCAAAGTCTGCGCTCATTCCGCTGTTGCATCTCGCACAAGAGCAAGATGGTTACATCACGCGCGAGGCCATGGTGCACATGGGCGAACTTGTCGGTGTTACTTCGGCAGAGGTATATGGAACAGCATCGTTTTACGAAATGTTTCGCTTTGAGCCAGTGGGCAAATATCTTGTCAACATTTGTGGCACCATGTCGTGCGCACTCATGGGGGCTGGCGACTTGATGCATCACGCCGAGCACAAGTTGGGCGTCAAGGCAGGTGGCACGACTGCCGATGGCATGTTCACGCTCGCTCATGCAGAGTGTCAGGCAGCGTGCACCGAGGCTCCTACTCTGCAAGTCAATTATCGCTTTCGCTACAAGGTCACCAACGGCGACTTCGACACATTGATCGACGATCTCAAGAGCGGCAAGTTGTCAGACGAGATTCCTGCTCACGGAGTTGTTGCACGAATTCGCCAACGCATTCCCGCTGATCGTGGCGTTGGTGCAATTGCACCAGAACTGGTAACCGAGAATCCGATATGGATGGATGGCAAGGCTGCGTTATGACAACAGCTATTAGGTACCCACACGCGACAGGTTTTGTTGCAGGCGACAGACCAAAGATCGTCACGTCGCGTTTTGAGCACGCCGACTCGTTTACTCTCGAGCGTTTTTTGGCCACAGGTGGCTATGTCGGTTTGCGCAAGGCGCTTGGGCGTGCGGCAACTGACGTGCACGAAGAAGTGAAGAATGCGACTGTGCTTGGCCGCGGTGGCGCAGGTTTTCCCGCTGGCACAAAGTGGGGTCTTACCCCACAACAAGTGTTTCCAAAATATTTAGTTGTCAACGGCGATGAGAGCGAGCCAGGCACATACAAAGATCGCTTGTTGATGGAGCGCGATCCACACCAACTCATTGAGGGTTGCCTGATCGCGTGTTATGCAGCAGGTTTGTCACAATGCTTCTTATACATTCGTGGCGAGATGGCGCTGGCACAAGAGCGTGTTGCGGCTGCACTCAACGAGGCCTATGCGGCTGGATATGTTGGCAAAAATATTTTGGGTTCCAAGTTTTCGGTCGACATCGTGTTGCACTGGGGTGCTGGTGCTTATGTGGTTGGTGAAGAGACTGCGTTGATTGAGAGCCTTGAAGGCAACCGCGGCATGCCACGACTCAAGCCACCGTTTTTCCCTGCAGCAAATGGTTTGTACGGTCAGCCAACAATCGTCAACAACGTTGAAACTCTTGCCAACTTGCCCTGGTTGATGGTCAACGGATCTGAGGCCTACACGGCTATTGGCACAAAGACTTCACCTGGCACACGCATGGTTGCAGTGTCGGGCCACGTCAAAAATCCGGGAGTATTTGAAATCATCAACGGCACGACAACATTTAGAGACTTGTTGTACGGAGCAGAATTTTGTGGCGGCATTCGTAACGACAACGAACTCAAAGCCTTTGTGCCTGGTGGCGGTTCTGCACCTTGGTTTACGGCCGATCAACTCGACTTGCCGTTCGAGGCAAGCCAGGTTGGACCAGCAGGTTCAATGCTTGGCTCTGGCGCAATCATGGTGATGGACTCCACCACCGACATTCCGGCTGCAGCACTCACGCTCACGCACTTTTATGCGCACGAATCGTGTGGCAAGTGCACACCGTGTCGCGAAGGTGGCACGTGGCTCGAGCGCATCCTTACCCGCATTGTCAACGGCACTGGCACCGAAGCAGACTTGCAACAAATTTTTGAAGTCGGCGCAATGATCTGCCCAGGAGACTTCCCACATGCATCCAACGAAAAATTAGGATTGGATGCTGTGCCATTTCCTTACAAGATGACAACGATTTGTTTCGTCGGGCCTTCTGCATTTGCACCGCTGCACTCTGCGATCACCCTGTTTCGCAGCGAATTTGAATCTCGTTTGGTCAGGCGCATTTCGATTCCTGTTACCGCAGTTTCAACCCAATCAGCGGTGTCGGCATAGTCATGACAACCCTCGACTCGAACACCACAGTGCCAGAGCCAGTTGTCGATCCAAACGCAGTCAGCGTCACCATCAACGGCAAAGTCGTTGCTGCACGCAAAGGTGAGATGATCATTGCGGCAGCCGACCGCACAGACGATTTCATTCCACGTTTTTGTTATCACCCGCGCATGGAGCCGGTGGGCATGTGTCGCCAGTGCCTGGTTGAAGTTGTTGGCCCACGCGGTCCAATGATGGTGGTGTCGTGCATGACACCAGTTGCAGATGGTCAGGTAGTCAATACTGCAACTGAAGGCGTCAAAAAAGCCCAAGAGGGCATGCTCGAACTGTTGCTCGCAAATCATCCTCTTGATTGCCCAGTGTGCGACAAAGGTGGCGAATGCCCATTGCAAGACCAAGCATTTAGTCATGGTCCTGGCGAGAGCCGCTTTGTTGAAGAGAAGCGTCACTACGAAAAGCCAATCGCCATTAGCGAAAACGTGTATCTCGATCGTGAGCGTTGCATCTTGTGCGATCGTTGCACGCGCTTTGCCGACGAAGTTGCTGGCGATGCGTTGATTTCGTTTACGAGTCGTGGCAACAACACACAAGTCATGACATTTCCTGACGAGCCGTTTAGCTCGTACTTTTCTGGCAACACTGTGCAAATTTGTCCAGTTGGTGCGCTCACTGCAAAGCCGTATCGATTTAAGGCTCGCCCATGGGACATCGAGCATGTGGAGAGCACTTGCACAACATGTTCGGTTGGTTGTCGCACGGTTGTGCAGAGCAGTCGTGACGAGTTGGTGCGATATCAGGGTGTCGACAGCCAGCCAGTCAACTGGGGTTGGTTGTGCGACAAGGGCCGCTTCAGTTTTGAGTCGATCAACTCAAAGGATCGTCTCACGACACCGTTGATCAAAGACGCGAGTGGAAACTTGAGCGCTACAAGTTGGTCAGTCGCTATTGATTCGGCTGCTCGCATGTTGCGCACAGCGCTCACCGTCAGCCCACAATCTGTTGCCATTATCGGCGGAGCACGCGGCACCAACGAAGATGCATTCGCATGGGCGCAACTTGCCGACGCACTGGGTGTCGACTCACGCGACTCACAACTCGCAGACAGTCTTCCTCCACAAGTTTTAGCATTGCCACAAGCAACCATCGCCGACATCGACACGGCCAAGACCATTATCTTGCTCGCCCCAGACTTAAAAGAAGAGTTGCCAGTGTTGTACCTACGTGTGCGCCATGCAGCAGAGAAGCGCACTGGTCGCGTTGTTGAAGTGTCGCCACGCGCAACAGGATTAGCGGGCAAGGCATGGAAGAAAGTTCATGTCGAGCCGGGTAAGACAGCAGCGGCATTGCGCGCACTGTCTACTGATGCAGCATTGACCGCACAGCTTGCAAGTGGTTCAGTAGTCGTCATCGTTGGCCGCATGAACTTGGCTGAGTCTGAAGAGTCTGTGGTGCACGCGCTTGCCGAAGTGCTGCATATGGCACCGCACGCCACAGTGCTTCCAGCATTGCGTCGCGGCAATGTCCGTGGCGCAATCACTGCGGGTCTCACGCCTCGCAATGGCGGCAAGTCGACCGCCGAGATTCTTGAAGCAGCCGCAGCAGGCAAGATCGAATGTTTGGTGTTGCTCGGAGCCGATCCACTCTCCGATGTTCCTGATGCCGATTTGGCTCGCCGCGGTGTTTCTGGTGCGCGCAATATCATCGCGATTGACACCTTTATTACGCAGTCGTCGGCGCTTGCCGACATTGTGTTGCCAGCAGCCGCTTATGGCGAAAAAGAGGGCACCACTACCAATATTGAAGGTCGCATCAGCAATGTTGCACAGTCGATTACGCCAGTTGGCACCTCTCGTCCAGACTGGATGATTGCAGTCGAGTTGGGTGCAGCAACTGCACACGACTTGGGATTTAGTTCCTACAACGAAGTACATGTCGCGATGATTTCGGGAGTGAGTGAGTTTGCGCCCGCTATCGATACTCACGCAGTAGAGCACGACGGAGTGATCGTCGCACATCCAACTCCGATAACGCTCGCACGCGCCGATGGTGCAGGCATTGAGCGCAATTCCTACGACTATCGCGCTGTTGTGTCGCGCAAGTTGTACGACAATGCAATCGGCACTGCCAAGAGCCCGTCGCTTGCAACACTCGGCATGGCCTCAGCAATAATTGTCAATCCGCTTGACGCACCGCGCATTGGTGTGCAAGTAGGCGAGTCGGTGCGAGTCACTTCGCAGCGCGGCACAATCGTTATGCCGTTGCAAGAGTCTGTTGACGTGTTGCGTGGCACCGCGTGGTTGCCAATCAATTTGGGTGGTTCCGATGTACGCGAATTGTTGGATGTCACCAAAGACGTCATTGATCTCAAAATTGAGAAGATGTCATGAGCAATTTGTTTGCAGTCGATCCAATGCTCAACGGCAATTTGCTATGGGTACCGCTCGTCATTGTGATCCTCAAAGTGCTCGCCGTATTTGTGACAGGCCTCGTGGCAACGATGCTGATGGTCTGGTTTGAGCGCAAAGTGATTTCAGGAATGCAAAACCGCATCGGCCCAAACAAGGCTGGCCCGTTCGGATTGCTACAAACACTTGCCGACGGAATCAAGTTGTTTTTTAAAGAAGACTTGATTCCGGAACGTTCAGACCGTTTCGTGTTTAAGCTCGCCCCGTTCTTGTCGTTCGTCCCAGCATTTTTGTCGTTTGCAATTATTCCACTCGGCGGCGATTTCCGTGATGGCAATAACGGCATGGTCACATGGTTTGGAAATACAACTCGCGTGCAACTTGCCGACCCTCCGGTTGGCGTGTTGTTCGCGCTCGCCATTTCGACCATTGCTGTCTACGGCATCATGTTGGCCGGCTGGTCGAGCGGTTCAAAGTATCCACTGTTGGGTTCGGTGCGCGCGTCGGCGCAGATGGTCAGTTATGAGGCCGCGCTTGGTCTTTCGCTCGGCACAGTTTTCTTGGTGACAGGCACACTTTCAACCAGCGGAATTGTTGCTGCTCAAAGCTCAATCGGCAACTGGAACGTCGTTGCTACAGGTGTCGTGCCATTCGTTATCTTCCTCATCGCAGCAACTGCCGAACTCAATCGCCCCCCATTTGACTTGGTGGAAGCCGAGCAAGAATTGGTTGGTGGCTTCAACACCGAGTATTCGAGCATCCGATTTGCGTTGTTTTATCTTGCCGAGTTCATGAACACCGTGACCATGAGCGCCCTCATAGTCACGCTGTTTTTTGGTGGCCCACAACCCATCTCGTTCGGCGGCATTGTTCTCGATATTCCGTTTATTCCAAACGGCATTGAGGGCACCATCTGGTTGTTTGCCAAGGTGCTCGTGTTTCTCTATATATATGTCTGGCTGCGAGCCACGTTGCCACGCCTCCGCTATGACCAGTTGATGGACTTGGGTTGGAAAGTGTTAATCCCTGCCTCACTCGGTTGGTTTATGTTGATCGCAGCACAGCGCCTTGGCCGTGACCAGGGTTGGAACACATTCGTTGTTACTGGAGTTTCGGTGGCTGTGCTTGGTGCGAGTTATGCCCTGTTGCAAGCGGCGTTCAAAGTGAGTACTAAACAACGTGAAGCCGAAGGGTCGATGTTCTAATGGGTTATTTCGGAGGCTTCCTTGTTACTGCTCGTCAGCGCGGTAAGAAAAATCAGGTGACAACTCAGTACTCGGGTGGTCGGGTGCGCCGCAAGTCGATCAACAAGTCAAAGAGCGGTGAAGCAAGTAAGCGCGCGCAAGTGATGGACGCAAAGATCGACAAGCCAGATCGTTTGCATGGTCGTCACGTGCTCAACCGTTACGAAGACGGCATGGAAAAGTGCATCGGCTGTGAGCTGTGTGCTGCCGTGTGCCCAGCAAAGTGCATTCACGTTCGCGGCGCCGACAACGATCCCGACAATCCAACATCGCCAGGCGAGCGCTTCGGATGGATTTACGAGATCAACTATCTGCGTTGCATTCACTGCGACTTGTGTGTCGAGGCCTGCCCAACAGAAGCAATCACCGAATCAAAGTTGTTCGAGTTCTCATTCACCAATCGTCAAGATGCGATTTACACCAAGGACGAATTATTGGTAGGCGATGATGGTCAACCACAGCACATGCCGTGGGAAGACTGGCGTCCTGGCGAAGACCAAAACACATCGGGCTGGATGCGCGCAACAGCGGCGTCTGGTGATGCATCGTTTAGTGGAGTAGTGGGTTGGAGCGGCGAACTCGGTTATGGCGTGCGCGCCCCAGAAGCGAACAGCGACTGATGGAACTGTTTGTTTTTGTTTGTGCAACAGCCATGATCATTGTTGGAGCGCTCGGTGTTGTGTTGCGCAAGCACCCTGTGCATGCAGCACTCAGCTTGGTTTTGACTTTGTTTGGAATTGCAGTGTTGTTTGTAGCCCAACATGCCGAGTTCCTGGCCGCAGTGCAAGTGATTGTGTATGCAGGCGCCATCGTGGTGTTGTTCTTGTTCGTGATCATGTTGCTCGGTGTTGACCAAGTTGAAAACCTGAAGACCGAGCCGCTTGCCGGTCAACGCTGGGTTGCTGGGGTGGTTGGTGTGAGTTTGCTCGGATTATTGGCAGCGGCCATTTACACCGGTGCAGATTCGGTCCTTTCGCGCGGTGAAGGCATTGCAAGCAATGTTGCTGGAGACAATCCGGATGCCAATATTCAGCAGTTAGCAACCTCTATTTTTTCAGACTACGTAATGGCTTTTGAAGTGACATCAATCTTGTTGGTCGTTGCCGTTGTTGGCACCGTATTGTTGTCGCGTCGCCGCACGGCGGGCAAGCCATGAACGCACTCATCGTTGTTCCAACCACAACGTGGTACCTCTTGCTGTCGGCAGTGCTCTTCACAATCGGCACCGTTGGTGTGTTGGTACGTCGCAATCCACTCGTCATGTTTATGTGCATCGAGTTGATGCTGAACGCGGTCAACCTCACGTTTGTGACTCTTGGTCGCAGGCTCAATGACATCGATGGCCAGGCAATTGTGTTTTTTGTGCTCGTCGTTGCAGCAGCAGAAGTAGTGGTTGGCCTAGGCATCATCGTTGCGATCATGCGTCGTCGCAGTGGAATCACGGTTGACGACCTTGCAGAGTTGAAGGGCTAAGCCGTGACCGGCTTCTTCATCGATCATCTCTGGCTCGTGCCTGTGCTGCCGTTGTTTGGTGCACTCGTGATCATGGTGCTTGGTCGACGTTTGGGCGAGCCGAAGGCTGGCTGGCTTGCATCGCTCATGACCATCGGGTCGTTCCTCATGACCGTCGCGGTGTTTTTCAATCTGCTTTCACGCCCGGCAGAAGAGCGCCATCAAGTTGTCACGATGTTTAATTGGTTGCCAGTTGGATCACTGCAAGTTGACATGGCATTGTTGGCAGACCCGTTGTCGATCACGATGGCGCTGTTCATCACCGGAATTGGTTCGCTGATCCATTTGTATGCCATTGGCTACATGCACGGTGATCCAAAGTTTTCGAAGTTTTTCTTGTACCTCAACTTGTTTGTGTTCTCGATGCTCATGTTGGTGCTTGGCGAAAACTTGCTCGTCACGTTCCTCGGTTGGGAGGGCGTTGGTGCTTGCTCGTACTTCCTCATTTCCTTCTGGCACACTCGCGACTCTGCTGCAGTTGCCGGCAAAAAAGCATTTGTCACCAACCGCATTGGCGACTTTGGCGTAATGACAGCAATGTTCCTAGCGTTCAGCGCAGCAGGAACGCTGTCGTACGATGGTATTAACGAGGCTGCACATTCTGGTTCGCTTGCACAAGTGACTGCAACCGCCATCGCGATGTTGTTGTTTGTTGGTGCATGTGGAAAGAGCGCGCAGTTGCCGTTGTATCTCTGGCTACCAGATGCGATGGAAGGCCCAACACCGGTTTCGGCGCTCATTCATGCCGCAACCATGGTGACATCCGGTGTGTTCTTGATGACGCGCATGAGCCCAGTGCTGCATATTTCGTACACATGGGCGCCAATGGTCATCGCGTGCATCGGTGCTGCAACTGCGTTGTATGCGGCCACAGTTGCTGTTGCACAAAACGACATCAAGAAGGTGTTGGCCTACTCAACGGTGTCGCAACTTGGTTTCATGTTCTTGGCGATTGGTTCGGGCGCGTATGTTGCAGCCATTTTCCACATGATCACTCACGCATTCTTTAAAGCGCTGTTGTTCCTCGGCTCTGGCTCGGTCATTCATGGTATGCACCACGAGCAAGACATGCGTCGCATGGGTGCGTTGCGCAAAGTGATGCCAGTTACTGCGATCACATTTATTGTTGGTTGGCTCGCAATTGCGGGTGTGCCACCGTTTGCGGGCTTTTGGTCGAAAGACGAAATTTTGCTGTATGTCTACGCCAACAACCGCGGGTTGTATGTCGTTGGTGTGGTCACTGCATTGTTGACCGCCTATTACATGACACGCCAAGTGATCATGGTGTTTTACGGTGAGGCAAAGTGGAATGATCACGCTGAAGAAAACGGTGCTCACGGGGACTTCACTCCGCACGAGAGCCCACGCATCATGTTGATGCCACTTGTTGTGCTTGCCGGCCTAGCAATGGTTGGTGGTGCACTGCAGTTGCCGTTCTCTAAGAAGACTGCCTTTTTAGAACATTGGCTTGCGCCAGTGGTCGAAGAGTCAGAGGCCCACATTAAGGAAACTTGGGCGTATCACAACAAGTATTTACTACTTGGTGTTGCAGTGGTCGTTGCAGTGCTCGGCATTGCTGCGGCTTTTGCTGTGTATGCCAAGCACAAAGTCAAGGCCATCGAGCCGAAGATTCTGGAGCAGGCATGGAACTATGACGCCACTGCAGCCAGGTTGGTAAGTGGTCCGGGCAACGCTTTGTTTAATGGTGTCGCGTGGGTTGATGCACATGTTGTTGATGGTGCGGTCAATGGCACTGCCACTATTGTGCGCGCGGTGGCTGGCCAAGTTCGCAAGAGCCAAAACGGTTTTGTGCGCGCATACGCGGCGGTTATCGCGGTCGGTGTTGTTGTGCTCTTGGCATGGTTTGTGTTGAGGGGGCTTATCTGATGTTTGCTTCAGTTGAAAAAGCCGGTGAGGCCACGGTAAGTTTTCCGATCCTCACGATGCTTGTGTTGGTGCCGCTACTTGGTGCAGTTCTTGTTTCATTGTTGAGCAAGAAGCATGGCGAGTGGGTCAAGCTCGCTGCGCTCGTATCGAGCGTCACTACTGGTGCAATGAGCGTATGGATGCTCGTCAATTTTCCTACTGGCGCTGCGGGTTTCGAGTTTGTGTCAAAGCACTCATGGATCAGTGAGTGGGGCATCTCGTGGCACCTAGGTGTCGACGGTATTTCGCTATTTATGGTGGTGCTGACCGGTGTGTTGTTCCCGCTTGTCATTGTTGGCATCGACCCGCATCACGACCACAAGTCGTACTTGGCATGGATGTTGTTGCTCGAAGCCGGCGTCATGGGCAGTTTCCTTAGCCTCGACTTGTTTTTATTCTTCGTGTTTTTCGAAATCGTGTTGGTGCCGATGTATTTTCTCATCGGCGGTTGGGGTTACGAAAAGCGCGTGTATGCCGCGACCAAATTCTTTTTGTACACCATGGCTGGCTCGGCGTTCATGCTCGTCGGCATTGTCGCCACAGCATTCTTGGCACGTCGCGACACAGGCGTACTCACATTTGACTTGGTCGAGATCGCAGAGAAGGCAAACTTCGCTACGGGCACTGGCCGCTGGTTGTTCGTTGCGTTCATGATCGCATTTGCAGTCAAGGTTCCATTATTCCCGTTGCACACATGGCTGCCCGATGCTCACACGCAGGCACCAACTGGCGGTTCGGTTATCTTGGCGGGTGTGTTGCTCAAGATGGGCACATACGGCATGTTGCGCTTTGGTGTGTATCTATTTCCGCAAGCAGCGATTTGGGCCAAGCCCGTGTTGCTCACGCTCGCAGTCATAGGCATTCTGTATGGGGCGATTGCCGCAACGATGCAAAAAGATCTCAAGCGTCTCGTTGCGTTTTCGTCAGTTGCTCACCTTGGCTTCATCGTGCTCGGAACATTTGCAATGACTACACAAGCCATCACGGGTGGCGTGATGCAGATGGTCAACCACGGTGTTTCAACGGGGGCGTTGTTCTTGCTCGTCGGCATGATCTACGAGCGCCGACACACTCGACAAATTTCAGAGCTCGGTGGTATCCAGGCTGTAGCGCCAATCTTTGCTGGCTTTTTCATGATCGTGATGTTGTCGTCAATTGGTCTGCCAGGCCTCAATGGTTTCGTTGGTGAGTTCCTCGTGCTCATCGGTTCATTTGAAACAGCTCGCTGGTGGGTTGTTGTCGCCACTGTCGGCGTGATTCTTGCAGCGCTCTATTTGCTCTGGGCTTATCAGCGCGTGTTTCACGGCGAGCCAAATGATGACAACAAGTCGTTTCCCGAGATCACATTGCGCGAAGGTTTGTTGCTTTCTGTGTTTGTCGCAGCCATCGTCTTTGCGGGTGTGTATCCAAAGCCGATGCTCGATCGCATAGAGCCAAGCGTCAAGGCACTGATCGAGCATGTTGAGGCAAGCAAATGATGAACAGATTGATTGCAGCAACATCCACGTTTGAGGGCCCAGCTATTCAGTGGTTCAAAATCAGCCCGATCCTTGCACTGCTCGGTGGCGCATTGTTCTTGATCCTTGTTGGTTCGCTCACACCACAGTGGAAGCGTGGTTGGTATGCCACGGCAACAGTAGTCACGGCAATTACGGCAGCAGTTCTCACCGGCGTGTTGTGGAACCAGATGGGCGATGACGCGCCTTCCACGCTGGTTGGCGGTGCGCTTGCGTTCGATCGCTTCGCGTTATTTGCAACGATCACCATTTGTGTTTCGGTTGCTCTCGTCTCTCTCGTTGTCAACGACTATCTCACTCGCGAAGATGAAGATGGTCCAGAGGTATATGGCCTCATACTTGCCGCTGCGATTGGTGGGGTAGTGATGGTCTCGGCCAATGACTTGCTGGTGTTGTTCTTAGGGCTCGAGACGTTGAGCCTTTCGTTTTACTTGCTCACAGCATCTAGTCGCAGCCGCACACAAAGTGGCGAGGCAGGTCTCAAGTATTTCATCCTCGGTGGTTTTGCTTCAGCCTTCTTCTTATACGGAGTCGCGTTGTTGTTCGGTGCATCGGGCACCACAAACTTGCAGACAATGGCCACGGTGTTTGCTAGCGAAGTCGCGGTGCCAGCCAACAATGGTCTGTTGCTCGCCGGCATTGCGCTGCTGCTCGTTGGTTTTGCGTTCAAAGTATCGCTTGTTCCATTCCATGTTTGGACACCCGATGTGTATCAGGGTGCACCAACACCGATTACTGCACTCATGGGCTCGGTCGGCAAGGTCGCAGCATTTGCTGCACTCATTCGTGTTTTCATGATTGCGTTGCCAAGTCGCATCGACGACTGGCGCCCGGCCATTCTTGTACTGGCATTGCTCACACTTGTTGTTGGCTCGGTGTTGGCGGTGGTGCAGACCGATATCAAGCGCATGCTCGCTTACTCATCAATCAGCCACGCTGGTTTTATTTTGGTTGGTCTTGAGGCTGCGTCGCATATCGGCCATGCCGATGCGGATCTTGGTATCTCGTCAGCAATGGGCTATTTGTTTATCTATTCGATTCTTGTTATCGGCACGTTTGCGGTGGTCTCGGTTGTTGCAGGCGAAGGTGACAATGCGACAACACTCGATGCGTTCAAGGGTCTTGGCAAGAAGCGCCCAGTGCTTGCGCTCGGCATGACCGTGTTGTTGTTGGCTCAGGCCGGCGTGCCGCTCACATCAGGTTTCGTTGCCAAGTTTGGCATTATTCGTGCTGCAGTCTCGGTCGAGAGCTACGCGCTGTCAGTTGCAGCAATGCTCGCAGCAGTGATTGCAGCGTTCTTGTACTTGCGCATCATGGTCAGCATGTGGTTGAGCGATCCAGCTGATGATGCTCCAGTTTCAATCTCAAAGTCTGCCGGCCTAGCAATCACGTTGGCTGTGGCCACGACACTTTTGATCGGCGTCCTACCAGGTTTATTGCTAGAGATTTCAAAAACAATAAGTATTTAAGAGTTTTCTTGAATCACGAAGCCACTGGCTTTGGCTGCTGCAATGACGGAGAGTGCATGTTCGGGGCTCTTGACTTCAAGCACAACCTGAATACCAGTTTCGCGAGGATGCAATTTGACACCTTCGCGGATATGTTGCACCTCAATCACGTTTGCTTCTTGTGTTGCGCAAACATCAACGAGTCCGGCCAGCGAGCCCGGGCGATCGGGTAGACGGACAAAAATGGTGAGGCGGCGACCTTCGTTTGTTTCGTTTCTGCGAACAAGGTTTGGAATAAGACCGATGTCGATGTTTCCACCAGACAAGACGATGCAGGTAATTCCATTTTTTGCAGGGGTGATCTGATTGGTGAGCAGTGCGGAAAGGCCAACTGCGCCTCCACCTTCAACAAGCATTTTGGTGTGTTCCATCAAGATCACCACTGCATCAGCGATTGAGTCTTCGTCCACTTCAATAATCTGGTCAACCCATTTATCGATAATTGGCTTGGTGTAGTTTCCCGGTTGCTTTACAGCGATGCCGTCGGCGAGTGTAAGTACTTTGCCGTCGGGAGAGGTGCCATGGATGAATGGTGCACAAACTGATGCCTGCACGCCGATGATTCGCACATTGGGGTGTTGTTGCTTAATTGCCAGCGCTGTTCCGGCAAGCAGTCCGCCACCGCCGAGAGGCACGATGAGCAATTCGAGGTCGTCAATGTCTTCAAGTAGTTCGAGACCGAGCGTGCCCTGGCCGGCAATTACGTCTGGATCGTCGTAGGGATGACAAAATGCCATTCCCGTTTCTTGTGCGCGGGAAAGTGCTGCGGCAACCGCAGTGTCAACACTTTCACCGCCGTCAAGCACGGTCGCACCATGGTGTTTGGTTGCCGCAATCTTTGAAAGCGAAGCACCTTTGGGCACGAAAATATCGCACTTTGCTCCAAAATGTTTTGCGGCAAGCGCAAGGCCTTGCGCGTGGTTTCCCGCGCTGCCCGCGACAACTCCTGTTTCTTTGGCATTACCCAATTGGGCAAGTTTGTTCATACCGCCGCGTATTTTGAACGAGCCAGTGCGTTGCAGGTTTTCGGCCTTGAGCACGATGGTTCCGCCAAAACGTTGGCTGAGATACGCAGATGGCAAAACGGGAGTGTGGAGCACTACGTTTCTACCCCGTGCGCGAGCAGCAACAAAGTGATCCGGTGAAATATCGGCTGATTGTGAATCATTGACAGACATGGCAAAACAACCGTAGTTCGTTCAGACCAACGTCTCTCGTTTCGTCTTCCAGGTTTGTAGTGGTCTCATAGAACTAATATCCTTGAAACGATCAATGGCAAAAAAATCTAAACTCCTTGTGGTGCTCATTGTTGTTGGGCTTGCCGTTCCAGCGAAGTTGGCAGAGGCCGTATCTATCGGCCAGATTTGTCAAAATCTTGGTAAAAAATCAACTGCCCAGGTGAAGAAAGTGAAAGTTCCTGTTATCTGTCGGTTGGTTTCTAAAAAATCTAAAAAAAAGGTTTGGGTGCGTACTGCTGCTCGGATTTCGACCACTTCGACCACTTCGACCACTTCGACCACTTCGACGTCAACTACGGTGCCAGCGAAAGATTTTATTGACTCAGTAGAATCGGTGGAGTTAATTGAGTCGTACAATTCTTCACTACATCGAATGACCTTTTCGGATGGCGTTATCCGAGAGTACAAACTAGTACTACCTGTAAGTTACGACCCTCTGGTTGCATATCCATTGGCAATTGGTCTACACGGTCTTGGTGGTACAACCTCGACAGTAAGAACCCAGATGAATCTGGAAAAGGGATCAACGTCTGCAATTGTGGCGTACCCGCAGGGTCTGAGTATCGGTGTTGGTACCTCTTCGGCATGGAATGCTGGGACATGTTGTTCACCCGCCACACTTCTCCAGACAAACGATATCAGATTTATTTCTCGACTAATTGACAGTATTGAGAATCAATTTCAGGTTGATAAGTCTCGGGTCTGGGCGTTTGGTTTTTCCAACGGTGGAATGATGGCGTATCGATTGGGCTGCGAAATATCTGATCAGATCACTGGTGTTGGAGTTGGAGCAGGAGCATTCACGATTGGTGATTGCAACCCAACGAAAAAATTTAGTGTGATTCATATTCATGGTGATCTTGATGATGATGTTCCGCTAAATGGAGGCGGACGGTACAACACACGAAGTGCTGTATTTTCTATTGAATTTGTTGCACAAGCTCTTGGGTGCACAAAAGACGCGACCGGGGAGTCAGCCAACTCTCAGCTGTGGAAATGCCCAGACTCCATGGATTTGAGATTACTGATAGACATAAATCAAGACCACGATTGGAATAGTAATTGGACCGAAATTATGGTTAGCTTTCTTCAGTCTCATCCACGAAAATAGCCAGTTCAAACCGATACCGTACGGGGGATGCGCGCTTTACTCATTGCAAACTCGGGTGATGCGGATGCGGGCTTTGTCGGTCAACGATTTGAGGACTACGACTTTTCGTTCACAACAGTTCACCGCGAATACCCGCACGAATGGCCATCGCTCGACGGCATAGATCTCGTTGTCTATCTCGGTTCTAACTGGTCGGTCTATTGGGACAAGGTTGCAAAGAATGTTGCAGCAGAGTCCGAGGTCATTCGCGAAGGTCATCGCCGCGGGATTCCGCAGTTTGGCATCTGCTTTGGCGCACAAATAATGTCACATGCACTTGGCGGCAGTGCCGAGCGAGCCAAAAAAGCCGAGGTCGGTTGGCACGAAGTAATAGCGACACCAACTTATGGAGTGTTGGCTGGATCATGGATGCAGTGGCATTACGACACGTTTTCAGCGCCACCGAGCGCCCAGGTTTTGGCTCTGAGCGATGCAGGCCCACAGGCCATGCAGATGGGGCGCACGTTTGCCACCCAATTTCACCCAGAAGCCAATGAGGCCATCATTTCGCACTGGATGATTGGAGAGGGTGCAGCCGAGTTAGCCGCATTAGATATGACTCCGAACGCTCTGATCGAGCGAACACGAGCCGAGGTCGAAAGGTCTGGCCCTGCCGCTGGGCTGATTGTCGACTGGTTTTTGCACAACGTCGCGACCACCCCGATCCCCAAACCGAAGGCGCGCGGGCACTTGTTCACAAGGTAAAAAGTGCAGGAGGTTTCTCCTGAAACTGCGCTCAGGTAGTAGTTTTTTAGGTTGATGTCTACCTTCCTCAGGTCATTTCTCACCATTGTTTGGTTCGGTTTAGCCGCCGTTCTCATCGCCGGACTATTGCTCTGGGTGTCTTCACTAGTGAGGCCCTCAAAACCAAACCGCGAGAAGTTGTTGTCGTATGAAAGCGGTGTTGATCCAATCGGTGAAGGTTGGTCGCAGAGCCAAGTTCGGTATTACATTTTTGCGCTGCTCTTCGTGATCTTCGACGTGGAAGCAGTTTTCATTTTCCCATGGGCCACACAACTTGAGCGCTATGGCACGTTTGGTCTTGTTGAAATGGGCATTTTCGTATTCATCTTGCTTCTTGGTCTGGTGTATGCCTGGCGCAAGGGCGTATTGCGGTGGGTGTAACAACATGGGTCTTGTAGATCGCGGGCGTTTGCCCAAGCCACTCAATTCGCTATTCAACATGGGTCGCTCGTACTCATTGTGGGTGTATCAGTGGGGTCTCGCATGTTGCGCAATCGAAATGGGCGCAGCATTTGGCTCACCGCGTTACGACGTGATGCGCCTTGGCGTGATTCCATTGCCTGCAAGCCCACGTCAAGCAGACCTTGTTGTGATTTCTGGAACTGTCACAGACAAGATGGCGCCATCCATCAAGCGCTTGTATGAGCAGATGCCGGAACCAAAATATGTGATCTCGATGGGCAGTTGTGCGAACTGTGGTGGCCCATACTGGGACAGCTACTCGGTGACAAAAGGTATCGATCAAATAATTCCGGTCGACGTCTATGTGCCAGGTTGCCCACCTCGACCAGAAGCATTGCTTGAAGGCATCGTGTTGTTGCAACAGCGCATCAAGAACGAAGACATGGGCGCACGTTGGCGCGGTGAAGGAACTGTTTCGATTGATGCAGCAAATTCGTCAGTAAATGCATCCGCCGAGGCTGAAAGGCGAGGTGAGCCCGTTGTCGTCACCCGCTGAAACCGCCATTGCGCCAGCTGTAGAAGTAAAAGTTGATGCCACGCGCGATGCGATGGTCGCCGCTATTCGCACGACACTTGGCGCTGCAGTTGTCGACACGCTCGTAAAGCCAGGCGACGATATTTGGGTGCGCGTCACCACCGAGTCGTGGTGCACAAGCATTCAGGCGCTCAAAGATGCACACGCATTTGATTATTTCTGTTTCCTCTCTGCAATTGACTGGATGCCGTCGCCTTATGGCCGTGGAGAAGACGATCCATCAGAGCCAGCACCCGTGCGTGACACTGTGATTCGTCCTGGCTACACCGGTGGTGACACACGGATGCAATTGCTCGTGCGCCTCGTCAACTCGGTGACACATTTGGGCATCAACATCAAAGCGGATGTTCCGAATGACTCGTTCACCATCGATTCAATTTGCTCAGTTTTTGCTGGTGCAAATTGGCACGAGCGCGAAGCTCACGAAATGTTTGGCATTGGTTTTACTGGCCACCCAGACTTGCGCAACATGTATTTGCCAATCGATTTCGAGGGTTACCCAATGCGCAAAGACTTCCCGTTGCTCGCACGCATGGTCAAGCCATGGCCAGGCATTGTTGATGTTGAGCCGCTGCCAGGCGCCGATGATGACGCAAAAGATGGCTCAAATGAAGATGACGTAAAAGTAGAAGGCGCATAATGACCATTCTTAATGATCCTGTTTCAGCAAAACTTGGCAACCGCCAACAGTTGAGTTACATCGCTTCGCAAGCGGCAGATGCACGACTTAATGTTGAGCTCGAAACAGAGGGCATGACCCTCAACATCGGGCCACAACACCCTGCAACTCACGGCACATTGCGCATTATTGCTCGTCTTGACGGCGAACAAGTGGTGTGGGCCGAACCATCATGTGGTTACATGCACCGCGGTTACGAAAAACTCACCGAGGTTCGCACGTTTCCTCAAGTCACATCGCTGATTAACCGCATCGATTGGCTTGGCAGTTTTGCCAACGAGGTTCCGTTCATCTTGGCAGCAGAAAAACTGATGAATGTCGAAGCACCGCCTCGCGCACAGTGGATTCGCACGATTTTGTTTGAACTTTCACGCATCGCCAACGTCTCATTGTTCCTCGGTGACCTGGGTGTGCAAATGGGTGCGATAACACCAGTGTTCTTGGCATTCCGCGATCGCGAATATGTGCTCAACCTCATCGAGTCTGCAACTGGTGGTCGCTTCCACCCAAACTTTGACCGCATTGGTGGCTTGAAAGATGATCTGCCTGCAGGCTGGATAGACGAAACAAAAGTAGTGATGAAGAAGTTGCGCAACTTCTGCGACGAGATCGAAACACTGTTGTTTGGTAACGAGATATTCCAATCGCGCACACGCGGTATCGGTGTGATCCCTCGCGATGTTGCGCTGCAATACGGATTGTCTGGAGCAAACTTACGTGCAAGTGGTGTCGATTGGGATTTGCGTCGCGATCAAACCATTCCACTCGCATATGACAAAGTTGATTTCAAGGTTTGGACACATCCAGACGGTGACAGCTTCGCTCGTTGCTGGATTCGCTTGCAAGAAACTCGCGAGGCAACAAAGATCGTCGATCAATTGCTCGACGGAATCCCAAGCGGCCCAGTAATGGCCAAGGTTCCAAAGATCATCAAAGTACCTGAAGGTGAAGCATGGGTCTCCACCGAAAATCCACTTGGCGAGATGGGTTACTACGTCGTGTCGCGCGGTGACCTTGGTCCATTCCGCGTCAAAATTCGTTCGGCAAGCTTTAACAACATTTCGATCACGCCTTGGTTGTTGCGTGGCGTATACGTGCCAGACATCATCACAATTCTTGCTTCGCTGTATTTCATTCTTGGAGACATCGACCGCTAATGAGTATGTTGCTTGGCGTCGTTATCCCGTATTGGGGTCAGTCCATTCTGCGCGTTGTGGGCGGGCTTGTTGCAGTACTTCTTCCTGCAGGCACGATTGTTTATGTCTTTTTGTTCAAGATGATGTCGTTTATGCAGAGCCGACTTGGCCCGATGGAGGCTGGACCCCAGGGTTCATTGCAGCTTTTTGCTGAGGTAGGCAAGTGGTTGCAAAAAGAAGATATTCAGCCAACCAATGCTGACAAGCCGGTATTTAAAATGGCACCAATCATCGTGTTGATGAGCACGTTCCTTCTTGTTGTTGTCGTTCCGTTTGGTCCTGATGCATGGTTCACCGACCTTGAGACAGGTATTTTCTACGCATTAGCAGTTTCATCTATTTCGGTGCTCGGCATTTTGATGGCCGGTTGGTCAAGTGCCAACAAATACTCGTTGCTCGGTGGTCTGCGCGCAGCAGGTCAGTTGATCGCCTATGAGTTACCAATGGTGCTCGCAGTTATGGGCGTCGTCATTCAGGCAGGCACCATGAACTTGCAGCAGATTGTTGTCGCACAGAATGCTGGATCAATGTTTGGCATCGATACCTTTGGCAATCCATATGTGATCACTCAGTTTGTAGGTTTCATCGTGTTCATGATCGCGATTCAAGCCGAACTCACACAGGCTCCTTTCGACATGCCAATCGCCGAATCCGAGTTGGTGTCGGGTTACATGACCGAATACTCGGGCTTCCGCTTCCTCATCTTTTTCATCGGAGAGTTTGCAACTGCAGGCGTGTTTGCAATGATCGCAAGCACGCTCTTCCTCGGTGGTTGGGGAGTGCCGTTCGCATGGTTCGGTTGGACATCGATGGACAGCGTTTCAAACTGGATGAATATTGCGGGTCCGTTGATCGTGTTCACCAAGATGATGGTGCTGACATTTTTTATCATGTGGGTACGTTTCACTTATCCACGTTTTCGTGAAGACCAACTCCAGCGCTTCGCCTGGAAAATTCTTATACCCGTATCACTCGCCAACATCATGTTGACGGCCATATTGAAAGTGGTGTTCTAATGGCGCAGCTTCCCGGCCTCTTCAAAGGACTTGGTATCACGTTTGGCACGATGATGCGCACGTTCAAAAACGGTTCCAACACCGTGCAGTATCCGCACGAAAAAGAAGCACCACCAGTTCGTGCTCGCGGAGTAATTGCATTGCACCAAGACAACTGCACCTCGTGCATGTTGTGCTCACGCTCTTGCCCCGACTGGTGCATCTACATTGAGGCGCACAAAGAGCTCGCTCCTCCACGTCGCGAGGGTGGCAAGCCGCGCCAAGTCAACCTGCTTGACCGTTTCGACATTGACTACGCATTATGCATGTACTGCGGTATTTGTGTTGAAGTATGTCCATTTGACGCATTGTTCTGGAGTCCAGAGTACGAATACTCCGAGCCGAACATCACTGACATGCTGCACGATAAGACCAAGCTGAGCGA
>JBJOEQ010000074.1:0-59322 GCA_046049195.1 Actinomycetota bacterium
CGGTTTGAGGCTCGTTTTGGGCTGGGGGTTTTGCAGACATCGCCTCCGTATCGTAGATGAGCGAAGCATGGTTTCAATGGAGAGGCAAAAGGCAGGATCGCGATGACAAGACGAGAACGTGGTTCGGGCGGTCGCGGCGACGGAGGCAATGACGCTCGCTCTGGCGGCAAGTCTGGCGGTCAGTCACGCAGCAAATCGGCAGGCAAATCTGGCGGAAAATCTTCTGGCAAGTCAAATAGCCGCAAGCACAGTTACCCGCGCGCAGCACGCATTAGTGAGACAGTGCGAGAAGTCGTTGCAGAAGAACTCGTGCGTATTGACGATGATCGTCTTGCGTTTGTCACGGTGACCTCAATCGATGTCGATTCGGAAATGAATCGCGGAATTGTGTATTACGACTCTTTGCAGGGCGAAGAAGGCGACAAACAAATCTTGGATGCGTTGAACGAAAATCGCAAACGTCTGCAGTCTGCAATTGCCAAACAGATCCATGCCCGACGAACGCCAATTCTTGAGTTTCGACCAGACGATGGCATCCGTGCCGCGGCTCGAATAGATGAAGTGTTGCGCAATGACCCGATGCGCACTCGCAATCTTGACAGCGAGTAGTCGTGGCACGCCGCCGCCCGCCAATCGTGCACGGTCTGGCAATCATTAATAAACCAGCCGGGGTGACGAGTCACGATGTGGTGAATCAGATGCGCAAAATTTTGGGCGAGCGAAGAATTGGTCATGCTGGCACTCTCGACCCAGATGCAACAGGTGTGTTACTTGTGGGAGTGGGCTATGTAACGCGACTGATGCAGTTTTTGAGTGGCATGGATAAAACGTACGAGGCCGAAGTTGTTTTTGGAATTGAGACAAACACACTCGACTCGGCTGGCGAGGTAACTGCGCGTCATGACATGAATGGAATCACCATTGAGCAGGTGCGACTTGCAGCAGAAAAACTCACTGGAGACATCCTGCAGATACCGCCGATGGTTTCGGCGATTCGTGTCGACGGTAAGCGATTGCATGAACTTGCCCGAGAAGGTATTGAGATCGAGCGCAAACCACGGCCAGTGACGGTGCATTCATTTGATGTGCTACCAACAGATGATCCACTTGTTGTGCGCATAGTCGTCAACGTTTCATCTGGCACCTACGTGCGCACGCTTGCAGCCGACTTAGGTTCACTGCTCGGTGGCGGTGCACACTTGCGAAACCTCAAGCGCACCTCAATTGGTGATTTCACGATTAGCGAAGCGCATTCACCGGAATCTGCAGTGTTGTTGTCTCCGATAACTGCGTTGCGCTCAATGACTCAAATTGTTGTGGATGCCCCAACTGCCGACATGGTGCGACATGGGCGAGTGTTGCCAGCATGGAAACAAAATGCACCTTGGGCAATCGTTGATGAGCAAGGCGTGTTGCTTGGTGTGTACGACGTGTTCGAAAGTCATGGTCAGGTGGATGTCACACGCGCCAAGCCCACTGTGGTTTTAGCCGAAGCGATAGCGTGAAAAGCCATGCAAGTAATCCGCGATAATCAGCCGAGCAATAGCGCGAAGCGTTCGGTTGTAACGATCGGCGCGTATGACGGTGTGCATCGTGGTCATCAGGCTGTGATTGGTCAAGTAAGAAAGGAAGCACAGCAGTTGGGTTGCCAAAGCGTTGTTGTCACCTTTGATAAACACCCTGCATCGGTTGTGCGTCCAGAGTCTGCACCAAAGTTGCTTACCGATCTGGATCAGAAACTCGAACTACTGCAGCAGACGGGCATCGATGCCACCTTGATTGTTGAGTTTAATAGGGAACGATCAACCGAAGACCCAGCCTTGTTTGTGAAGCGAGTTCTCGTAGACACTTTGCGAGCCCAAGTAGTAGTAGTGGGTGAAGATTTTCATTTTGGTTTCAATCGTGGTGGCAATGTTGCAATGCTGCGCGAACTTGGCAAGCAATTTGATTTTCAAGTTGAACCGGTCAAGTTGATTGCCCGCCCTGATGGGGTGGAAGAGCCAGTGAGTTCAACATCCATTCGCCGCGCACTTGCCGGTGGACAGGTGGAAATTGCAACGAACCTGTTGGGACGTGCTTATGAGGTGCGAGGAGTTGTTGTCAACGGCGACAAACGGGGTCGATCAATTGGCTTTCCGACAGCCAACGTCGAAGTTCCTAACGCAATGTGTTTACCTGCCGACGGTGTGTATGCCGGCCATTTCACGCGTGAAGATGGTGCGGTGCACGCATGTGCTATCAATCTTGGTCGTCGACCTACTTTTTTTGAGCATGCCGATCATTCGTTGCTTGAGGCCCACCTGCTCGACTTTGATGAGGATTTGTACGGCGAACATGTGCGGGTCACGTTTGAGCACTTCTTACGCAGCGAGCGCAAGTTTGATGGATTAGAAGCAATTAAGACGCAGTTGCAACTCGACGTTGCGGCTGCGCGCCTCGCGCTCCTGTAGCGCCGGGCACCATCCCAAAATGATTACAGGGAGTTGGTTTCGGGATTTTGCGTATATATGATAAAGATGATCATTATGGTCGGGATTAGGCTTGCCTTATGAAGTTGTAAAAAGAGCCCTGCAACATAAGGAAAACCAGTAAAAACCGACCGATTTCACCCAATAACCGATTGAAAGGAATACGTATGTCAGGCAGATCAGTCACTTCTCGAAGAGGATTTAGGACTCGAACGGCGATGGGATTGTGCATCGTTGCGGGACTCTTGATCCCAGCAGCCAATGTTTCGGCCAATGCTATTTCGGCACCAAAGTCGACCACGCCAAATATTGTGGAAACGTCATGGTTGGAGCAAAACCTCAGTAGTGCCAAAGTTCGGATTATCGAGGTCAGCACCGACCCAGGTCTTTATGAGAAGGGCCACATCGCTGGAGCAACCAAGTTTGCATGGCACACCGATTTTGTGGATCCGGTCAATCGAGACATCGTTGAAAAAGAGCGATTTCAGAAGCTCGCTCGTGCGGCTGGAATCAATAATGACACGACAGTTGTTTTGTATGGCGACAAAAACAATTGGTTCTCGGCATGGGGTGTATGGATCTTCAAGACGTACGGCATTAAAGACGTGCGCATCCTCAATGGTGGTCGCGATAAGTGGATCAAAGAAGGTCGAGCCATCACTCCGATTCCACCAGCAATTCAAAAGGGAAACTTCACAGCAACTGCTGCCGATCTGACGCTGCGTGCATTTTTGCCGGACGTAGTGAAAATTGCGAAGAAGACCGACAAGACAACCAAGTTGGTCGACATTCGTTCTGCCGATGAGTTCAGTGGAAAGATTTTTGCACCAGCAGGTTTTCAAGAATTAGCAATCCGTGCTGGTCATATTCCTGGGGCAGCAAACGTTCCATGGTCGACTGCTGTCGGAAGTGATGGCTCATTTAAGTCACGGGCTGATTTGAAGAAAATTTATGCAGATGCAGGCATTGATGGCACTAAAAAAGTGATTGTCTATTGCCGCATTGGTGAGCGTGCAGCCCACACGTGGTTTGTGTTGAGCCAAATACTCGGTTACGACGTCAAGTTGTACGACGGTTCTTGGACTGAATACGGCAACTCGGTTGGCGTGCCAATCAACAACCCATCAGGCACTGTGTGGGGCAAGGGTTAATGTCAAGTAGTCAAATAGTTGTTGGTGGTCCCGCTTTAAGCGGGACCACCAACAATGTTTCTGGGTGGTCGCGATCTGACACCTTGCGCACGGTGCTCTCTGCGCTGATTGTTTTTTGTTTGATCGTTGGTGCCTATGTGCTTCAAGCCAGATCAGACGGTGATGCAACTCCTGCATTTTCGTTGTTGATTGGTACAAGCTTGGGAATCGTTTTTGAGCGTGGAAGATTTTGTTTCTACTGCATTTTTAGGGAAGCGATTGAAGAGCGAGTCACCCGTCCACTTCTTTCGATAATTGCCGCGCTCATTGTTGGGGCAGTTGGACATGCGGTGTTATTTGGCTTGTTCTTGCCAAATCCCAAAGGCGAAGGCCTGCCACCAAATGCGCATATCTCGCCGGTGAGCATTCCTCTGATTCTTGGAGCCTTTGCTTTCGGTATTGGAATGGTGCTCTCTGGCGCTTGCATTAGCGGACATTTATATCGTTTAGGTCAAGGCTATTTACGCGCTATTCCTGCGCTGTTTGGATCTCTCATCGGTTTTGGTTTGGGATTTCTCACATGGAACACGTTGTATCTCAATCAAATCAGTTCGAGCCCAGTGTGGTGGCTGCCACGTTGGCTGGGCTACGGCGGTTCGTTGGTCGTAACAATTGTTGTCCTTGGATCACTCGCAATATATGTGTTTGTTCGAGATACATCGACCACAGAACAAACGCAACCGGCGAACATCTCGTCACTCTCGCAAGTGCGCCACATGGTGTTTGTTCGGCGTTGGTCTCCTGCGATCACGGGTTCAATTGTTGGGCTCATTGGCGTGTTCGCATACCTTCGCGTGTCTCCATTGGGCGTAACTGCACAACTCAGCACAGTTTCGCGAACATTTCTTGACGGTCAGGGAAAACTTCCAGAGGTGTTGCACGGCATTGACTTGTTGAAAGGTTGTGTTGGTGTTATTGCCAACACCATTACCAACAATGGATGGCTAGTCATCGGAATGGTGGCCGCATCATTCGCTGCCGCGCTTGGCGGAAACAATTTCTCCGTCACAAAGCTCACTGTTGGAAACTCTCTCACCGCGTTGTTGGGTGGCGTGCTACTTGGCTGGGGTTCAATGACTGCGCTTGGCTGCACTGTCGGCGTCTTGCTTTCGGGAGTGCAAGCATTTGCACTCTCCGGGGCAGTTTTTGGGATTGCCGTATTTGCTGGTGTCTTTGTTGGTCTAAAACTAAAACTTCATCGCGTTCGTTAACTCGACAAGACTGCGGGTTCGCGGTCGGGACGACCATACGTGGTGTTGCGTTGCAAGAGCGAACGACCAATTGGCTCGGCGATAGCACGAAACGCATCTTCGGTCATGCCCTGACCATGGCTTGCTCCTGCAGCGCGTGAGATGTTTTCGTTCATCAATGTGCCACCCATGTCGTTGCAGCCTGCTTGCAACAATTGGGCAGCGCCAATTGGACCGATCTTTGTCCACGACACTTGAATGTTGTCAATCAAGCCGTGGTAGGCGATGCGTGCAATTGCATGCATCAACAACGTTTCTCTGAATGTAGGTCCACGACGAGACTTGTGCTGCAAATAAATAGGCGATGCCATGTGCACGAAAGGCAGGCCAACAAATTCGGTGAAGCCGCCAGTCTGTGCTTGTAATGCACGAGTGCGCACGATGTGCTTGGCCCAACTGAGTGGATGCTCGACGGATCCAAACATGATGGTGATGTTTGAGCGTAAGCCAGCCTCATGAGCCACCTGATGACACTCGAGCCACTCTTCGGTGTTGATTTTGTCTGGGCACAAGATTGCACGAATGTCGTCGTCCAATATTTCGGCTGCAGTACCTGGCAGTGAAGCAAGACCGGCTTCTTTGAGTCGCATGATGTAGTTGTAGAGCGGCTCTCCTAGGCGCTTCGCACCCTCGGTCACTTCGAGCGCAGTGAAACCATGCACATGCATCTCTGGCACTGCATTTTTCACTGCTCGCGTGACATCGATGTAATAGTCGCCGTCAAAGTCTGGGTGAATACCACCCTGCAAAGTAACCTCGGTTGCTCCTAAGTCCCATGCCTCGCGTGCGCGATTGGCGATGTCGTCGAGCGTGAGCAAGTACGGAGTGCCGCGCAAGTTGAGCGAGAGGGGACCTTTAGAGAACCCGCAAAACTTGCACTTAAATGTGCACACGTTTGTGTAGTTGATGTTGCGGTTGTGCACCCACGTGATGGCGTTGCCCACAACTTGTTTGCGCAAGTTGTCAGCTACTTTTGCAATAGCGCGCACTTCTTTGCCACGAGCACTAAAGAGTGTGACGATCTCGGCTTCGTTAATACGATGACCAAGTGCTACTCCTCGCAAGATTTCTGCGACTGGTCCGCGCAATTGGTCAACATCAACTTCGGCGAAAGGTGTGCCGTCATGCTGCAAACCAATCAATGATGGAGGCGGATTGTTGGCTCCCGAGTACCACTGTGTTGAGCGATGGCCAATCAAGACAACTTCGGCGCCGTCTTGCACCACATCTGCTGCCGTTACTTTTTCTGGCCACACCTGACCCGGGTCGTCGCGACCCAAGCCTTCGGCATCACTTCGATCTTGAATAGGGAAGTGCAATGCATCATCAACCCACACCGTTGGGTTGATTGCAAACTCTGGATAGATGGTGAGGCGAGGCGCAAGTGCTTTGCCGCGCGCTTCGGTGACGACGCGCAGTTTGTCGAGCGCTGGCCATGGGCGTTCTGGGTTGACATGGTCTGCCGTGATCGGCGAAACGCCACCCCAATCGTCGATGCCCGCGTCGAGCAAAATGCCAAAGTCATCGCTCAAATTTGGTGGAGCCTGCAAGTGAATGCTTGGAGGCAAGATGATGCGCGCGGCGGCGATCGACCACAAGTATTCGTCTTGTGGGCACGGCGCTTCGTGTTGCATGCCGGTGCGCGGCTTTGGCAAAAAGTTTTGGACGATCACTTCTTGCACGTGACCGTGTCGAGCATGTGAAGCAGCAATTGCTTCAAGCGCGTTTATGCGATCTTCGCGAGTTTCACCGATGCCCACCAAAATGCCAGTGGTAAATGGAATCTTGAGTTCGCCAGCCCACTCGAGTGTGTCGAGCCTGCGTTGTGGAACTTTGTCGGGTGCACCCCGATGACAATCGAGATCGTCGCGCAACGATTCGATCATCATGCCCTGCGACGGCGAAACGCTGCGCAACATTGCCAACTCGTCTTTATACAACGCGCCGGCATTGGCATGCGGCAACAAACCAGTTTCTTTCAACACGAGTGCAGCCATGTCGTGCAAGTAGTGCACGGTTGAGTCAAAGCCGTTTGTTTTTAGCCATTCGGCGGCTACGTCGTAACGCAACTCTGGGCGCTCACCCAACGTGAAGAGCGCTTCGTGGCAACCTGATTTGGCGCCTTGCTTGGCAATTGCCAACACTTGATCGGCGGAAAGATACGGATTTTCGAGTCGTGCTGGTGGCTGCGCAAATGTGCAGTAGCCGCATTTGTCGCGGCACAACATGGTGAGTGGAATGAACACTTTTGGTGAATATGTAACTCGACTACCAAATTGACGGTCACGAATCGCACGCGCATCAGTCAATAACTGATCGAGGGGTGTTTCAAGCAAGCGCTGATGTATCGACAACTGAACCCTCCGTGGGCCTGAATGAAGTTGGATTGTCAGCGCCCGACCAAGTTGCTTCACCGTGTTAGAGGGGCGAAGTTTCCTGTATTTGTCGTGCGGTCTCAACCATAGCGGCTTGAGACGTCAGTATCAATATTTTCGGAGTAGTTAGATCTTGCCGAGGGCAGAAAACAGCGCTCGCACATTGTGGCCGCTGATGGGGACGCGATGACCAGTGCGACTGATAAAGCCCAACTGCACGCCTGTTGCTGGGTCGACAACGGTAAAAAGCTGTTCGTGTCCGGCTGCATCAACCACTACGTCGGTCAGTAGGGGAATGCCTGCGGCAGCGAGTGCTTGTTGTACGAAGCCGGCATTGAGCACCTCAATAGCGATGTGTTGGACACCCGAACCATGCGCATCCAAGTGCGCACGAACCGCAGGGTCATTGCCTGGGCCTACGAGCACAACAGTGACGCCACCGGCATCGGCTGTCACGATGTCCGCATCTTCGGTTGCTCGCACCTCAAAGCCGATGGAAGACATAAAGGCTGAAGCAGATGCGAGATCGACGACTGCAACGACAACATGATCGATGCGCACGGCAACTGTGTCAAGCGCACTCAGCAGTGTGTCTGCAATTTTTACTGGCTCGACACTTCCACGGTCGTGCGCGACTTCAATGCGATGCGTTTCGGAAAGCACGATGCGAAACAATTGTTCGGCAAAGTCAGCATCAACTCCACTGTTGATCGCCCATTGGCGTCGAGTGGTGAGTACTTCACGCACTCGCTGTGGCTGAATAACTGCGGTTGATGAACCGGCTTTAACTTCGGCTACTTCTTTGCATACTTCCATGCGCTGTGCAAGCAGGGCAACAATCGCTGCGTCTATTTGGTCGATCTTCTCTCGGAGTTGTGGAAGATCGCGTGCCATTTATTTTCCTACCAAAGAGCGCCACCAAGAGCGCTTGGCTTGATGTGGCTCAACAAGCTTTGCAACATGCTTTGCAAGCACATCCATTTCGATGTTGACAGCGTCACCAGATTTGCGCACACCCAATGTTGTGACTGCACAAGTGTGTGGAATCACAGCAACACGAAATGTGTCGGCGGTGAGGTCGAACACAGTGAGCGAAATGCCATCCACGGTGACCGAACCTTTTTCGACGATCAAGTGCATCAAGTCGCGTGGAATACGAATGACCAAATCTGGTGCAGGGGTCACAACAGTTCCAACTGCATCGACATGACCGAGCACCATGTGTCCACCCAATCGATCACCAAGCGCCATCGGACGCTCGAGGTTGACAACATCTCCTGCATGCAGTGCGCCAAGGTTGGTGCGCAAGTATGTTTCTTCGCTCACATCGGCATCCCAGAAACTCGAGCCATCGGTGGCCACCACGGTGAGGCAACAGCCGTTGACCGCAATAGATGAACCGAGTGTCGAGCCCTCGAGGGCGAGCGAGGCGTTGACCCGCAGGCGACTGCCATCTCGTTGGGCAACGGTGCCTAGTTCTTCGACGATCCCAGTGAACACAGCAATTCACACTACTTATATGGATAGTTGTCTGGTGGGGCATTTTGCACCGATAGGGTGGAGATGTCCATTGGGGCTTCCTGCTCTGGTGTGATGCTGTTGGTCATCCGACTGATAGCGACCTCAACTTCTCGCAATTCGGCGAGAAAACGAAAGGCATTACCGTGGCTATTGCTGCAAAAAGCGACACGATATCCAAACACCGGATTCACGCAACCGATACAGGTTCCCCAGAAGTGCAGATTGCACTCTTGACAGAACGTATCAATCACCTTACCGAGCACCTAAAGAGTCACGATAAGGATCACCACAGTCGTCGAGGTCTCTTGATGATGGTTGGGCGTCGACGCCGCATGTTGGATTACGTAAAGGCTCGCGACATTGAGAAGTACAGAAAACTTCTCGAAGATCTCGGCCTGCGCCGCTAAGGCACGACAGTTCGGTAAACACATAACGAGCAACCGGGATTCGGTTGTCAGTCGCTGATAACGCAGCCAGTCAATTCGGACTGAAGTTGCGAGATTGCCGACTGGGAATCGATCTGGTTGCTCCTCAAACTCTGGATGATCGTCACGGACGCGCCAGAGACGAAAGGAAACAAACATGGCTGACGCCATTTCAGTATCGGGACCAATTTCTGGGACCACCAAAACACTCACCTTCGAAACCGGAAAGTTTGCCTTGCAGTCGCAAGGTGCGGTTATCGCCAAAGTTGGTAAGACACTTGTTCTTGCAACAGCAAACGCCGCTAAGGGCGTGCGTGACGGCATCGACTTCTTCCCGTTGACAGTTGACGTTGAAGAGCGTGCATACGCAGCAGGAAAAATTCCTGGTTCATTCTTCCGTCGCGAAGGCCGACCAAGCCAAGCAGCAATCCTTACCTGTCGTTTGACAGATCGCCCATTGCGCCCAGCCTTCCCAGATGGCTACCGCAACGAGACACAAGTTGTGATCACCGTCATCGGTGCCGACCAAGAAAACCCACACGACGTTCTCGCAATCAACGCAGCATCTGCTTCGTTCATGATCTCGGGCATTCCGTTTGACGGACCAATTGGTGCAGTGCGCTTGGCTTATAGCCAGGACGGCACATGGATTCCTCACCCAACATTCGAAGAGGGCGAAGAAGCAACCTTCGAAATCGTTGTTGCCGGTCGCGAACTCGACAATGGTGATGTTGCAGTGATGATGGTCGAAGCAGGTGGAACTGAAAAGAGTTTCACCTATTACGCAGCGGGCGCACCGAAGGTGACTGAAGAAGTCATCGCTGGCGGTCTCGAAGTGTGCAAGCAGTTCATCAAAGAGTCAATTAAGTTGCAGCGCCAGCTCGTTGCCAGCGTGATTGCAACTCGCGGACCAATCGTGCCACTCAAGTACACACCAGTTCTTGACTATTCGGCAGAGTTGTTTGGAGCAGTTGAAAAATCAGCAACAACCAAGTTGCAGCCAGCAATTCGCATTGCTCTGAAGAGCGATCGCAACGAAGCAATTGACTTGGCAACTGCCGAGACTCTTGCCGAGTTGGCAGAAGCGTTTCCAGCGCAAGAGAAGCAGATCAAAGAAGCAGTTCGTTCGCTCACCAAGAAGTTGGTGCGCAAGCGCGTTGTTGATGAAGGCATCCGCATCGACGGTCGTGCACCAGCCGACTTGCGTCCAGTATCAGCCGAAGTTGGTTTGATCTCGACTGCACACGGCACTGGATTGTTCCAACGCGGTGAGACACAAGTGCTCAACGTCTTGACAATGGCAATGCCGAAGATGAACCAGATGATCGACTCGATCACACCTGAGACATCAAAGCGTTACATGCACGACTACAACATGGCTCCTTGGGCCAACGGTGAAACCGGTCGCGTAGGTAGCCCAAAGCGCCGCGAAATCGGACACGGTGCACTCGCAGAGCGCGCATTGTTCCCAGTAGTTCCAAGTCAAGAAGAGTTTGCGTACACATTGCGTCTCGTCTCTGAAGTGTTGTCGTCAAACGGCAGCACCTCAATGGCGTCGGTTTGTGCATCAAGCCTTTCGTTGATGGACGCAGGTGTTCCAATCATCGCCCCAGTGGCAGGTATCGCGATGGGTCTGATCTTTGATCAGGGCAAATACACCGCGCTCACCGACATCTTGGGTGCTGAAGACGCATTCGGCGACATGGACTTCAAAGTTGCTGGTACTGCAGACGCAGTAACCGCATTGCAACTCGATACCAAGATCGAAGGAATTCCAAGCGAAGTTTTGGCAGCAGCATTGCAGCAGGCCAAAGAAGCACGCTTGAAGATTCTTGATGTGATGAACGCTGCAATTGCTGCACCACGCGCAACGGTTGCCGAAAGCGCACCGAAGATCGTGACGTTCACCATTCCGTTGGACAAAGTTGGTGAAGTGATTGGGCCAAAGGGCAAAGTCATTAACACGATTCAGCAAGAGACCGGCGCAGAGATCAACGTCTCTGACGACGGTGCAACCGGAATCATCACCATTGGTTCACCAGACAACGCCAAGGTCGAAGACGCAAAGGCACGCATTCTTGCCATTGTTGATCCACCAACAGCCGACCTCGGTGCTACTTACACGGGCCGCGTTGTCAACATCGCGCAGTTCGGTGCATTCGTCAACATCCTTCCTGGACGTGATGGCCTCGTGCACATTTCCAAGTTGGGCAACGGACAACGCATTGCCAAAGTTGAAGATGTCTTGAACATCGGCGACGAAGTGCAAGTACGTGTCGACGACATCGATGACCGTGGCAAAGTAAGCCTCTCGTTGATTGGTCCAGACGGCGAGCCAATGAAGGGTTCCGGAAGCGGACCTAGTGAAGGCGGCGATCGTGGCCCGCGTCCAGAGCGCAGTGGTGGAGATCGTGGTGGTCGTAATGACCGTGGCGGTAACAGCCGTGGTGGCGATCGTGGCGGCAATAGCCGTGGCGGTAACAGTCGTGGTGGTAGTGATCGGGGTGGTAGTGATCGCGGTGGCAATAGCCGCGGTGACAACAGCGCACGTCGCGAACCAAATCGTGGATCACGCCCAGCAGAGCCAGTCAGCGACAACGCTGTCTCGGTGAGCTTCGAAGAACAATTCGACAGCGAATTCAACGGCTAATTACTTGAAATTGAGTTCATGCCGTTTTTGTTAACGGCTAACCTCGTTTCATGATCAAAGTAGGAGTCATCGGCGCCGCAGGGCGTATGGGCGCAACAGTCTGTGCCGCAATTGCGGCCGCCGATGGTCTTCAACTTGTCGCAGCAGTCGATGCTGCACCTGGCGTTACCGCTGAAGGCATCGCCATTTCAAAAGAGTTGCGCGCACTTGCCGATGCACATGTAGACGTTGCAGTCGACTTCACCGTCGCGTCAGCCTCACGTATCAATTTGCCTTGGCTTGCAATGCATAGCATTCACGCTGTGGTTGGCACGACGGGCTTCACGCAAGAAGACCTCGATACGTTCAAAAAATCATTCACAAATAGCAACTGCATTGTTGCTGCCAACTTTGCCGTTGGGGCGGTGTTGATGATGCGTTTTGCCGAGATGGCAGCCCCGTTTTTTGACACTGCAGAAATTATTGAAATTCATCACGACGGCAAAGCAGACTCACCGAGTGGAACCGCGATTGCAACTGCGCAGCGTATGGCTGCGGCCAGCAATGAGTGGGCGAGTGATCCGACGAAGCACGAAGCTATTGCCGGTGCGCGTGGGGCAAAAGGCTCAGGCGACATTCCAATTCATGCTGTGCGCATGCGCGGCACTGTGGCCAATCAAGAAGTCATTCTTGGCACGCAATCACAAACACTGACTATTCGCCACGACACAATTGATCGAGCATCTTTTATGCCGGGTGTTGTGCTCGCGTGCAAAAAAATTGCCGAGCACAAAGGCTTCACCCTTGGGCTCGACACTTTTCTTGGTATCTAAGTATTTATTCTGACCCTTGAACCTCAGTAGAATGTAGAGGTGAACTTAAGGCGATACCTGGTTGTTTTAGCGCTTGTGACAGTCGTTGGTCTGGCTATCTTTGGTTGGAGTCTCAGCACTGGCCCATCCGAGATCATGATTCAAAACCAGTTGATTCCTGAAGACGAAATCTCTCACGGACACGGACTGGCAGTTGACCCGATTGATCCGAGCAAGGTCTACATCGCGACCCATCATGGTCTCCTCATTCTGCAAAACGACATAGACCTTTACCGAGTTGGATCCACTACGGATGATTACATGGGTTTCTCCGTGCATCCGACTGAGGCAAATGTTTTCTTCTCAAGCGGACATCCTTTGCTTGGCGGAAATAGCGGTTTTCAAAAATCGGTAGATGGCGGCTTCACCTGGAAGAAAATTTCAAACGGCGTGGACGGTCCGGTGGATTTTCACTCGATGACAGTCAGTCCTGTAAATCCGAATCTCGTATACGGCTCGTATCAGGGCAACATTCAACGAAGCACGGATCAGGGTAGAACTTGGGAAATCGTAAGTCGTGATCTGCGTCCGGTGTATCTGGCTGCAGATTCTCAAAATGAAAACCGTGTCTACGCTGTGGACGCGCAAGGACAAGGCGTGTTGGTAAGCATCGACAAAGGAGTGGTTTGGCAATCGCTCTCGAGCGAACTTGAAGGCGGATTGGTTTCGACCATCGTCCTACATCCGACGAACGCAGATATTATTTTTGTGTTCTCCGAAAAACTTGGCGGGCTTGGCAAAAGTACAGATGCAGGAGCAACATGGACCAAGACAAACGAATCCTTCAATGGTGAGATGGTTCTACATCTGGCGTTTGATCGAAACAATCCGACAATCCTTTATGCACTGACTGTAGAGAACAAGTTGTACAAGAGTATTGATACAGGTGATAACTGGATTCAAGTTCGGTAATCGTTACGGGGTGAGGTGATATTGAGATGAACCGTTTTACAGAACTGCTCCCTTCAGCATTTTCTCGCCGACTACGTGATAACGGTGGTCGCCTTCAAGCGATTGGCAAGGACACAAGCGAGCACCAAAATCTGACCTTTGGGAAACCTCACTGCATTATCTGAGCACAGAGATTGCTGCTGCATAGTTTGGCTCGTTGGCAATTTCACTCACGAGTTCTGTGTGCAGCACCTTGCCCTTTTCATCAACAACCACAACTGCTCGCGCCAAGATGCCTTTGAGCACACCGCTTGTGAGGTTGACACCAAAAGCTGCGCCAAAGTTGGAGCGGAACGATGAAGCGGTCTTGACATTTGCCAAGCCCTCAGACCCACAGAAGCGACCCTGTGCAAACGGCAAGTCGGCAGAAACGCAATACACGTCGGTGTTGTCCAAGCCTGATGCAATTTCGTTAAACGTGCGCGCAGATGTTGCGCATGTTGGGGTATCAATCGAAGGGAAGATGTTGAAGATGACGCGCTTGCCCTTGATGTCTGCATTGCCGATCTCGCTCAGGTTGCCAGTGGTGAGTGCAAACTTTGGAAGTTGTGATCCAGTTTTTGGAAGCTTGCCACTGACCGAAACTTTGTTGCCGCCCAGGGTTACGGATGTCTTTGCCGCAACTTTTTTCTTTGAAGCTTTCTTTGAATTCTTCTTTGCTGATTTTTTCGTAGCTTTCTTTGAATTCTTCTTTGCTGATTTTTTCGTAGCTTTCTTTGCAGTCTTTTTTGCGACCATTACATGCTCCTTGTTTGGGGTTGTTCAATGAGTCTGCCAAATTTACATGCCAACGAGCAAGTAAAAACAAATCTATTTCTGTTGCGGTCGACCCTTGCGCACCGACTGGAGCATGGAGAGAGCAAACAATGCCATCACCACGTACCACTGGTACTTTTCGATGTAATTCAGAAATGACTTGATCTGTTCATCAAAAATTTGCCCACCACGCCATAAGACCGCGAGTTTTATCGCAATGCCCAGACTGAGCAGCGGCACAAATCGTTTTGGTTCCATGCGCTTGTGGCCGAGTAGTAAGCACACAATGTTGCTGCCGGGCATGAGCACAAGGGCAACACTGCCGGCCTTCTCCACAGCGTTTTCTGTCCAGCGATAAATCGCAGGTAGTTCGCCCATGTTGCCTTCGACCCAGCCGAGCGCCTTGGCTCCGTACCAACGACCCACGAGATAGAGCGCAATTCCCGCGATGAGTACACGTGGAAAACCGATTGCTATATATGACGTCAGGTCGATGTAGGGCACTGACCCAAAGAGATTGCGGTTACGCGAACTCAAGAGAAGTACGAGCCTGGGGTTTTCGTCTACCAAGGCTGGCCCGATATTGCTGCCAATGGTGCCGATGACGAATAACAGCGTTGTAAGTGTGAGTACTGCTTTTCGCATTTCTAGCAATCTAGCGGAGTTGCTAACTTGAGGAGAAGTTAAAAGGTGTGGAACACAAAATACTGGAGGGTTATGAAGGGTTTAATGCAAGAGACACCACTCACGCTGGTGCATTTGTTTGAGCGTGCCGAGAAGTATCACAGCGACAAGCAGATCATCACTGCAACCGCCACTGGTCGAGAGCGCACTACATATGGTGAGTGGGCTGCACGTACGCGCCAACTGGGCGGAGTGCTCGACAAGTTGGGCATTAGCAAAGATGGCCGAGTTGCAACATTTGCATGGAACACCGCGCGCCACCTTGAGTTGTACTTTGCTCCACCGTGCACGGGCCGTGTTTCGCACACGCTCAACATCCGTTTGTTTCCAGAGCAACTCACCTATATCGCCAATCACGCTGAAGACGAAGTGATCTTTATTGACCGTTCGCTCTTTGGTTCAATCGCGCCACTGTTGCCAACATTCACCACTGTCAAGCATTTAGTGATTATGGATGACGGAAAGGGCGATGTTCCAGATTCTGTCAAGGGTTTTGAGTTGCACGACTATGAGGCGCTGTTGAAGGGCACCCCTGGTGTTGAGTTCAATATCACTGACGAAAATCTGGCTGCAAGCATGTGTTACACGAGCGGCACAACGGGCAATCCAAAGGGTGTTGTGTATAGCCACCGCTCGACGTACTTGCACACATTTGGAGCAATGACCGCAGATTCGCTTGGTGCCCGCGAGAGCGACATTATTTTGCCGGTGGTGCCGATGTTTCACGCCAATGCGTGGGGTCTTGCTCACGCAGCAGTTGCGGCAGGCGCAACATTGGTCATGCCTGGTCCAGATTTGTCTGGCAAAGCAATTGCCAATTTGATTGTGGAAGAAAAGGTGACGGTTGCTGCAGGTGTGCCAACAATTTGGATGGCAGTGTTGCCAGAGTTGAAGGGTCGCGACACATCTTCGTTGCGCGCAATTCCGTGCGGTGGTTCGGCTGTTCCAAAAGCATTGAGCGAGGGATATCGCGAACAGACTGGCTTGCCAATTTTGCAAGCGTGGGGCATGACAGAAACAAGCCCGATCGCTGCAGTGTGCATGCTTTCGGCGGCAGATCAATTGCTTCCACAATCAGAGCAAGCCGAGTTGCGCACAACTGTCGGTCAAATCGCTTTTGGTGTTGACGCGCGAGTAGTTGTGCCTGGCACCACCGACCCAGTTGCATGGGACGGCGAAACAAGTGGCGAACTGCAGTGCAGTGGAAACTGGATTGCTTCTACGTATTACGACGATGCGCGTGCAGGCGAGAGCTTTACTGCAGACGGTTGGCTGCGTACGGGCGATGTTGCATCGGTGGACCCAAAGGGTCGCATCCGTTTAGTTGATCGCACCAAAGACTTGATCAAGTCGGGTGGAGAGTGGATCTCATCAGTCGAGATCGAAAACGAATTGATGTCGCATCCAAAGATCAAGGAAGCTGCAGTAGTTGGCGTGACTCATCCCAAGTGGTCAGAGCGTCCGCTCGCATGCGTAGTGCTCAATCCGGGCGAGACACTGACAAAAGAAGAAGTGCTCGACTATGTGCGTCCGCGTCTGGCCAAGTGGCAAGTGCCTGACGACGTGGTGTTTATTGATGAAGTGCCAAAGACGAGCGTTGGCAAGTTTTCAAAAAAGACATTGCGCGAGAAGTATGCCGACTATGTCTTGCCAGACGCCTGAAATTAGTTGTACTAACAACTAGCCGCGCAAGCGGCCGGCAGCAATCACGCGTTGCAAAAATTGTTGTGTACGAGGGTCTGTTGGGTGCGAAAAGATTTGCTCGGGTAGACCCATCTCGGCAACCACGCCATCGGCAAGAAAACACACGCGGTCACTAATCTCGCGAGCAAAACCCATCTCGTGTGTGGCAAGTAGCAATGTGATGCCACTGCCTTTGAGTTCGCGCACCACGTCGAGAACTTCGCCCACCAACTCGGGGTCGAGGGCTGATGTAATTTCATCGAGCAGCAACACTTCCGGGTTGAGTGCAAGCGCTCGAGCTATTGCCACACGTTGTTGCTGACCGCCCGAGAGTCTGTCGGGGTATGAGTCAATTTTGTCCGATAATCCAAATCGTGCAAGCAGATTGATTGCAGTCTCATTTGCGTCATCGGCTGACTTACCCAACACTTCGGTGAGAGCCAGTGTGACATTGCGACGAATGCTGAGGTGTGGAAACAGATTGAAACTCTGAAACACGATGCCGATGCGGCGACGGATGGGGTTGGCGTCAAGCCCAACGGCAGTGATGTCGGTGCCGTCGAGCAGAATCGATCCGCTGTCAACTGTTTCGAGCAAGTTGATGCAACGCAGCAGAGTTGTTTTGCCAGAGCCACTAGCACCGATGAATGAGACGACTTCTCCGGTGTTGATCGTCAGACTGATGTCGCGCAATACCTGATTGTCGCCAAATGATTTGGCAACAGAGTTGAGCGTGAGTTTGGCGTTCATGATCTTGTGCTCATCTGACTTTGCTCGCTCCTGTGCGGTCGCGTTCACGAGTGAGCAGCCAGTCGGTTAGGCGAGTGAGTGGAATAGTGATTGCAAGAAAGATGAGAGCGGCACCAACAAACGGTGTGAAGTTTGCAAACTTGGCTTTGTCAATGCCGGCTTGACGCAGGATTTCGATCGGGCCGATCAGACTCACAAGCGCAACGTCTTTTTGCAAACTCACCATGTCGTTCATCAGCGGGGGAACGACGCGACGAATTGCTTGGGGCAAGATGACATGACGCATGGTTTGTGCACTCGAAAGCCCGAGTGAGCGAGCAGCAGCGCGCTGACTTTCATGCACGCTCTCGATGCCTGCGCGAAACACTTCTGCAACGTACGCGCTATAAGTCATCCCGAGTGCGACCGATCCCCAGATGAGGGGCGAGTTCCATGGCCGTTCAAGGCCGATGCCCGGCACACCAAACCCAACGAGATAGATCCACAAGATCACTGGCACACCGCGCATGATGTCGGTGTACGCGATAACAAAAATGCGCACTGGAAACAGTGCAGGAGTGCGCGTACTGCGGGCGATAGCAATCAATACCGCAACGATCAAGATGCACGGAGTTGTCCATGCAAAGATCTTGATGTCGAGTACAAATGCGTCGAGAAGTCTGGGAAATGAGTCGGTGAGACGTTCCCAATCAAAAAATGATTTCTTCACTCTGTCCCAGCGCGGCATGCGCGGAACGAGTATCACGACCAACGCGACAACGACGGCAGTGCTCAGTGCAGCAATGGTGTTGCTGCGCCGGCGCTGCCGTCGCTCAAACTCTTTTCGTTCGGTTTGAAGTTGCGTACGTAGTCCTTAGCCGAGGCTGATGACTGGTGCCTTAAGATTGTCAGACAGCCATGTCTGCACGATGGCAGCAAGTTCGCCCGAATCTTTCATCGCAGTCAATGCAACGTTGACACAATCAACGAGTGGATTGTCAAGGTCGAAGACCAATCCAAATTGGTCGGCCTCGGTGCCTTCGCCCGCAGGAAACTGTCCAATTACGGTTGAGCCTTCAATTTCTACAGCACTGATGTAGAGCGCTGTTGGCAAGTCGACAACGATTGCATCGATCTGCTTGGCCTCAAGCGCTGCTTTTGCTGCAGCGTTGTCGTCATAGACGTAAGGCTCTGTTGTCGGAGCAATGTTGTCGATAAGAAATTGCAAACTGGTGGTGCCAGACTGCACGCCAAACTTGAGTGCCTTCAGAGCCTCGAGTGTTGTTGCACCAGTAGCGGCAGAGTCGGCGTAGCCAACGATTGCTTGATTGGTCGAATAGTAGGAGTCGCTAAACGAGACCGTCTGCTTGCGCTCTTCGGTGATCGAGTACTGCTGCAAGTTGAAGTCGAAGTTTTTTGCTCCTGGTTGAACGGCTTCATCAAAACTTGTGCGAACCCAAGTTACATTTGCTGCATCAAAACCCATTGCGGTTGCAACTGCGTATGCAACTGCTGCTTCGAAACCTTCACCAGATTCTGGAGCGTCATTTTCGACCCATGGTGAGAACGCTGGATTACCGGTGCCGATAGTGAGTGTGCCCTCGGCAAGAGTTTTCCCTGTGGTGCATTCATTGCCCGTGCCATCTGATACTGCTGCAACTGCTGGGGCGGTGGTGTCGGACGACGAATCACTGCTTCCGCAGGCGCCCAAAGTAAGGGACCCGATTGCCACGAGGGCAAGAAGGGTACGTTTGTTGGCTGATTTACGCATAAATTATGAACCTTTCGTTAGTGGTGCGCCCAACACTAGTTGAGCCTCGGGCCATGTCATAGGCTGTGGGGCATGACTATTACCCACGCCAGCAACGAGGAAATCATCGGCCGCGCAGAGATCAATGACATTGAGGCGATTCTCAGTGTTGTAAATACCGATCCGAATGAAGTGCAACACAGTGTGAGGGGCGGTGGCGACACCATCTTTACTTGGGACTATTCACTTGCTCGTCCACAACTTCGCAAGTTGTACGAAAAGGCAAAGACCGGTCAATGGAATGGCTCGACCGATCTGGATTGGAGCACCAATGTTGATCTTGAAGCGACGATCACCGCCGACCAACTGCTCATCGGCAATGGCATTGATCCTTCGCTTTATGCGCACACTCCGCTGGCCACGTGGGGCGACAAAGAATGGCTCGAGTTTGGTATTGAGTCGCGTCGTTGGACGCTGTCACAATTTTTGCACGGCGAGCAGGGTGCGCTCGTTTGCACTGCCAAAATTGTTGAGACCGTTCCTTGGTATGACGCAAAGTTGTACGCCAGCACGCAAGTAGTAGACGAGGCTCGTCACGTTGAAGTGTTCGCGCGTTACCTTGACGAAAAAATGGGCGGCATGTATCCCGTCAATGCGCACTTGAAAATGTTGCTGGACGACATTATTAAAGACAACCGTTGGGACATGACGTACTTGGGTATGCAGATCATGATCGAAGGTCTTGCACTTGCAGCATTCGGTTACCTGCACGAACTCACTGGTGAGCCGTTGCTCAAGAAGTTGTTGCGCTATGTCATGAGTGACGAAGCGCGACACGTTGCATTCGGCGTGCTCAGTCTCAAAGAAGCATATGAAGACATGACCGATGCAGAGATCAAAGATCGCCAGGAGTTTGCTTTTGAAGCAAGCATCCGTATGCGTGACCGCTTCTTACAACAAGAAGTGTGGGAGCGAATGGGTGTCAAGCCTCGCGATGTTGTGCCAATCGCGATCAATGACCCAACTCGCAAATTCTTTCAGCAATTGTTGTTTGCCAAGATTGTTCCTAACTGCAAAAAGTTGGGCTTGCTCGATCGCAACGACAAGTGGCTGCGTCATCGCTTCGAAGAAATGGATGTCATCCAATTTGAAGATCATGAGGACACAGGCGAGGAGTTCACCAAATTTGAAATTGGTGCGCCACTTGCCACAGTTGGCGAATAGCCTCTAAAGCATGGCAAGGTTTGGTCGAGTACTGACAGCAATGGTTACTCCGTTTGATAAGAACGGGGCACTCAATCTGGATGGTGCAAGACGGCTTGCAAAATGGTTACAAGATAACGGCAACGACGGTCTTGTCATTGCGGGCACAACTGGTGAGTCGCCTGTGCTGACCGACGATGAGCGCTTGAGTTTGTTTGCGGCAGTTGTCGAGGCCGTCACGATTCCGATCATTGCCGGCACTGGCACCAATGACACTGCCCATTCGGTGAACTTAACCAAAGAGGCAACGAAGTTGGGTGTTGCTGGCATCTTGGCTGTGACTCCTTATTACAACCGTCCATCACAAGCTGGCATCGAAGGACATATGCGTGCGATGTGTGCAGCAACGCCATTGCCTGTTGTTGTGTACGACATACCGGTGCGCACCGGTCGCAAGATCTCGACGCAGTTGTTGCTCAAGTTGGCGCGCGAAGTAAAAAATGTCGCTGCAGTCAAGGACGCTGCAGGTAACCCAGCCGATTCTGCGGTGTTGATGTCGCAAGCGCCTGCTGGTTTCGAGTTGTATAGCGGAGACGATGGGCTCACACTTCCGTTTATGGCTATTGGCGGTTGCGGCGTGATTGGTGTGGCTACACACTGGACTGGGCTTGATCATCAAGAGATGTTTGATTGTTGGGCCAAGGGCGATGTAGATGGTGCGCGTCGCATCAACGCTCGCATGCTCGAGAGTTTTGCGTTTGAGACTGGTGATGACAATCCAAACCCATTGCCAAGCAAGGTGATGATGAATTTGCTCGGCCTTGAAGTGGGCGAGGCAAGGTTGCCGATGGGTCCGCCGCCAGATGGCCTCGAAGAGCGCGGTAAAAAAGTTCTCGAAAACTTGCGCGCTGCTCGCTTGGCGCAAAAATAATGGCAGCGCCAGTCCGAATTATTTTTCTTGGTGGTCTCGGCGAAATAGGTCGCAACTGCATGGTGATCGAGCAGGACGATCGGCTGTTGCTGATCGACTGCGGATTGATGTTTCCAGATGCAGATATGCACGGCATCGACTTGGTGTTGCCCGACTTTACATATTTGCGCGACAACGCACATCGCATTGAAGCATGCGTGGCTACTCATGGTCACGAAGATCATGTGGGCGGGTTGCAATTTTTGTTGCGCGAGCTTTCGTTTCCTATATATGGCTCGCCAGTCACACTTGGTCTAGCGCGCAACCGCATTGAAGAAGCCGGGCTGTTGGGCAAAACCGAACTGATTCCAGTTGTCGACAACGAGCGGCGTCGCATTGGGCCATTTGATGTCGAGTTCATTCCTGTTACTCACTCTGTGCCATTTGCGCACGCCATTGCATTGCATACACCGCAAGGCGTGATCATTCACTCTGGCGACTTCAAGATTGATCTGACTCCGGTGGATGACCGCCGCACCGACTTGGCTCGCCTTGGTGCGTTGGCTGCTGGCGACGGCATTCGATTGTTGATGCTCGACAGCACCAACGCAGAAGAGCGCGGTTCGGCTCCGAGCGAGCGCAGTGTTGGTGTGGTGTTGCGTCAGTTGTTTGCTGAGCACAAGACCGAGCGCATTATCACTGCGAGTTTTGCAAGTCACATTCATCGCGTGCAGCAAATTGCTGAAGCAGCAATTGATGCGGGCAGAGTAGTGGCCACACTTGGCAGGTCGATGATCAACAATGTGCGCATGGCGCGCGACCTTGGCATTATCAAGTTGCCCGATCATGCGTTTGTCAACATTGAAGATATTGACAACTATCCGCCAGAAAAAGTGTGTGTCATTTCAACTGGTTCGCAGGGCGAGCCGATGGCCGCACTTTCACTGCTTGCGAGAGGCGACAACAAGTTCGTCAAGATCGGGCCTAAAGACTTGGTGATTTTTTCGAGCCACGCAATCCCTGGCAACGAAAGCAATGTCAATCGCGTGATCGATGGCTTGTTGCGCGCAGGCGCCGACGTGGTGCACTCGGGTATTGCTGACGTGCACGCAACCGGTCATGCTCAAGCCGAAGACCTCAAAATGTATTTGTCGATTACTGAGCCCGAATGGTTTGTGCCAATTCATGGCGAGTATCACCACATGGTTGCCAACACCAAGCATGCTCGCACGATGGGTGTTCCAGACTCGCGCATTGTGCTGTGCGAAGACGGCGACGTTATTGAGATCACCGACAACGGCATTGAACTTGCAGGCAGAGTGCCCGCAGGCATGTTGTATGTAGATGGCATAGTTGGCGATGTTGGTCAGGGCGTGTTGCGCGATCGCAAGGTGCTTGCCGAAGAGGGCGTTGTCGTTGTTGTTGTTACCGTGGATATCGATGCTGGGCGAGTGCTCGTTGGCCCAGAAATCATTACGCGCGGATGGGTGTATGCGCCAGAAGCAGAAGACTTGATTGATGAGGCGGTTGCAACGGTGTCGAAGGCTGTGGAGAAGGCCCTCAAAGCGGGCACTCGTGACGTGGACGCACTAGAAAAAGAAGTGCGCCGTGCTGCTGGCAAGTTTGTGTCGGAGCGCACCAAGCGCCGTCCGATGATCGTGCCGATCGTGATGGAGACATAGTTACAAATTTTCCTGCTGTGCCAGGTCTTAGAGTGCTATTACCTTGACCAAATGCTCGATTGATTTGAAATCATTTGGATTCTTGGTGAAGAGTGGAATATTGAGTGCACATGCCGTTGATGCAATAAGCAGATCGACCATGCGTGGGCCGCGTGCTTTGCGCCCCGACGCCACAACCGCTGCATAGATGCGACCGTAGGCGCGAAACGAAGCAGCATCAAATGGCGATGGATCAACGAGTGCTTCAATGCGTTGCAATCGGTCTTGTCGCGCGGCTCGTTCATTGAGGTCGTTTGTTGCGTGCGGGCCAGCAGCGAGCTCGGCCATGGTGAGTGCGCTGACCGCAATTTCTGCAGGCAGTTTTGCTCGTTCAATATTTTCTAGATCGATAATTACGGATGTATCGAGAAGACCGCGAACAATCCGTGGTTTAGGCACGAGGGGATATGTCTTGATCGATGTGTGTGTCTACGTCGTTGCGAAAACGAACTGGATCGATGCTCGGAGCATTTGCAAACATTGCAGCAACGGCAATGGACGAAACGAATCTATTGCGACGAAGTGGTGTGAGTTCGCCCACTGGTCGGCCATTGCTCGTCACGACGAATGTTTCGCCGTCATCGAGACGGCGCATGATGTCGCCACTGTCGTTTCGGAGTTCGCGCTGTGTGATAATCGTTGACATAATGCCACTGTAGCACTCTGTGCTACAGATGGATATTGACCCATTGCGGGTATGCCCCAATTGGGTGGTACCCCATTGGTAAGTTTGTTGCATGGCAATCAAGCCCCGTAAGGGGTCTCAACAATCGCGCATTCAGTCACGCGCCCAATCGCGACCCGCATCACGCGGCGAGGCTCAGATCAGGCCACTGCGCAGCCATAAACCGGTTGACCCCGACGAGATGCAATTTAGACGCGCTCGCCGTCCTTCGGTGCTGAAGTCAATCCTTGAGGGTCGGGGCCACGAATTTGGTGGCATCGCCTTGGTGTGTCTTGGCATTCTGCTCTTTATGTCGGTGTATGCACGCATGGCTGGGCCGGTTGGTCGCGGTCTTAACACGTTGTTGTCTTGGACGATCGGTGTCGGGCGATTCGTTATTCCGATGCTGGTCATCGGCGCCGGTGTTGCCTTTATTAAGCGCACCGAAGTGCAACACCGTGTCCGACTCGCATTGGGTTGGACTGTGTTGTCGGTTGCAGTGTTGAGTGAAATTCATATTCTTAAAGGTGGCGGCTCTATAAATGCCGAAATGAATGCGCTCTCAAGTGCTGGTGGATGGATGGGCTGGTTGATCGGAGAGCCGTTGCGACAAAGCATCGGCGGCATTGCCACAACAATTTTGTTGCTCGGATCGGTGCTTGGTGGTGTGTTGTTGATTACTGGCAATACGTTGCCAGAGCTGTATCGCCGCATCTCGGCGTGGGTAAACGGCGTGTCAATACCGCAGGGCCGCCGTAATGCAAGTCGTGAAAATAGTCGTGATGAGCAATTTGATGAGTCTGGCGAACCGCAGTTTTACGATGTTGCATTAGATGATGAGGACACGGCGGATCACGAAGATCGCGACGCAGAAAATATTGATGAAGAAGACGAGTATGAAGAAGTTGTAAAGCCTCGTCGCGAACGCAAAAAGCGCAAACCAAAGCTTTCGCAAACAGATGTTCCAGTTTCGGCACCATCGCCTACGGCTGCGGCAATTGTGAAGGGCGTCGCTCAACAAATGCCACTTGGGCCAGGTGCCAACCCAAGCAGTTGGACATTGCCCACACTCGACATGTTGACTGTGACTCGACACGAGAAGGCCGACGAGCGTGCAACGCAAGAGCGCGGTATGAAATTGGTTGAAGCGCTCAAAGAACACAGCGTTGAAACCGAATTGGTTGGATACACGCGCGGCCCAACAGTTACAAGATTTGAGTTGTCGTTGGGTGGTGGCGTCAAAGTTGCCAAAGTGACTTCGTTGTCGCGCGACATCGCGTACACAATGGCTGCAACTGATGTGCGCATCTTGGCCCCAATTCCTGGCAAGTCAGCGATTGGTATCGAAGTACCAAACGCGCAACGCGAGTTGGTGTCGCTTGGCGACTTGATGATGTCGCAAGAAGCACGAGCCGCAGGCCATCCACTTGATGTCGCGGTGGGCAAAGACATTGCTGGTCGGGCAGTGTTTCTCAATATCTCCACAACTCCACACATGTTGATTGCTGGTACCACTGGTGCTGGTAAGTCGAGTGCGATCAACTGCATCATCACATCGGTACTGATGCGTTCGACGCCAGATCAAGTGAAGATGATTTTGATTGACCCAAAGCAAGTTGAAATGGCGCAGTACGCGAGGTTGCCACACTTGCTCACGCCGCCAGTAACAAACCCAAAGAAGGCTGCCAATGCGCTGGGTTGGGCGGTCAAAGAGATGGAGCGACGCTACGACTTGTTGGTCGAGGCCGGCTTCAGAGACATCGTTGGTTACAACGCTGCGTACGACCGCGGAGACTTGTCGGAAGAACAAAACACCGACCAGAGTTTTGATCGCATTCCATACATCTTGATTGTGGTTGATGAGTTGAACGACCTGATGATGGTTGCGGCTCGTGACGTAGAGGATTGCATCACTCGCATTGCACAAAAAGCGCGTGCGGTCGGTATCCACTTGATCGTTGCAACGCAGCGCCCAAGCGTCAATGTCATTACGGGTGTCATCAAAGCAAACATTCCTGCTCGCATGGCGTTTGCGGTGTCGAGCCTGACCGACAGTCGCGTGATCTTGGATCAGCCTGGTGCAGAAAAACTGATTGGTAAAGGTGACATGTTGTTGTTGCCAGGAAACACATCGGTGTCGCAGCGAATTCAGTCGGCATGGGTTGACGAAGCCGAGGTGCGCAAGGTTGTCGGTCACTGGCGCCGTCAAGCACCCGAAGTTGTCTATGTGTCTGGTGTCGATGGCGAGAAGAGTGGTGGCAGTGGCGCAGATCTGTTTGGTGGCACCACTGGCGACAGCGATGACGACGAATTGTTGCGTCAAGCAATGGACTTAGTTGTGCGCACACGTCAGGGCTCAACATCGATGTTGCAGCGCAAGCTCAAGATTGGTTTTGCCCGTGCTGGTCGCATCATGGACTTGCTCGAAAGCCGCGGCATCGTTGGCCCAAGCGATGGCTCAAAGCCTCGCGAAGTGTTGATGACATTGGAAGAACTCGAACAACTGCAACAAGCCAGCTAGCGAGTTTTGTGCCGCTTGCATGGCGGGCCAGTCGGAGATCTAAAGTCTCGCTATGACTGAATTTACTGAAATTGCATCTGGACTCCGTTTTCCCGAAGGACCAATCGCTATGCCAGACGGCAGTGTGATTTTGGTGGAGATGTTTGGCAAAGTGATTACGCGAGTGTTGCCAGATGGAAGCAAGCAAAAGATTGCAGACACTCCTGGTGGCCCAAACGGAATTGCGATTGGTCCTGACGGCGCCATTTATTTGTGCAACAACGGTGGATCATTTTCGGAAGTTGATTTTCTTGGTCTCACATTTCCTGGACCATTTAATCCGGACAACTACATCGGTGGCCGCATTCAACGCGTGGACATTGCAACGGGCAAAGTGACCGACCTCTATACAGAGTGCGACGGCATCAAGCTGCGCGGACCAAACGACTTGGTCTTCGACAAACAGGGTGGCATGTGGTTCACCGATCATGGAATTCGGGAGCATCGTACGGCTGACTTCACTGGCATCTATTACGCAAAGACCGACGGCTCGATGATCAAGGAAGTGATCTTTCCAACCGAGTCTCCAAACGGAATTGGCTTGTCTCCAGACGGCACCAAGTTGTATTGGGCCGAAACTCATACGGGTCGTGTGTTTCACGTAACGGTCACTGCGCCAGGGGAAACAACACCGTTCTCACCAATTGATCCATCTGGTTTGTTGTGTGGATTGCCAGGTATGCAATTGTTCGATTCGCTTGCGGTCGATGGCGACGGCAATGTGTGTGTCGCCACGCTCGGTCTGCAAACTGCCGGTATCACGGTGATCTCGCCAGAAGGCGTAGTGCTCGAACAGATTTTGACAGGCGACCCACTGACGACCAACATCTGCTTTGGCGGACCAGATAATAAGACTGCATACATCACTCTGTCTGGCACGGGCAGATTGGTGTCAATGCCGTGGCGATATAAGGGGCTCAAGCTCAATTACTAAAGAGGCGAACTGTAGGATTACATGTTGTGCAGCAACGTTTTTATGTCGAGACGCTTGGCTGTCCAAAAAATGATGTCGACTCAGACAAAATTGTCGGCACGTTGCTTGCTGATGGCTTAATCGCCACCGATGACCCTTCACTTGCAGACTTGGTTGTTGTCAACACCTGCGCATTTATTGAAGATGCGCGCAAGGAAAGTATCGACACGGTGCTTGCGCTTGGAGCGCAGCGCAAAGAAGGAGCAAGGCTTGTTGTCACTGGCTGTATGGCCGAGCGATATGGGGCCGAACTCGCCGAGGCGCTGCCCGAAGTAGATCAAGTTGCCGGCTTTGGTGTGCCGGTGCAGATGGGTCGCAAACCAATTTCGGTGTCGGCTGCGCCAATTCCATCATTCGATCTGCTCAACCTGCCGCGACCAAAGAGCACTGCGCCGTGGGCGTATGTAAAAATTGCCGAAGGTTGCGACCGCAATTGTGGTTTTTGCGCCATCCCAAGTTTTAGGGGTCCACAACGCAGTCGCGATATTGCTCAGATCTTGCATGAGGTAGACGAGCTCGGTGCAAAAGAGATCGTGTTGATTGCACAAGATCTTGCAAGTTATGGCAAGGACCGCCCGAGCGAACTTGGCGCTGGCTCGATTGTTCCATTGGTGCGTGCTGTAACAGCCAAAGTGAAGCGCACTCGGTTGTTGTATCTATACCCAAGTGATTTGAGCGACGAATTGATTGCAGCAATTCTCGATACCGGCGTGCCGTATTTTGACTTGTCGCTGCAGCATGTAAGCAAGACTCATTTGCGTCGCATGCGCAGATGGGGAGACGGCGAACGATTTCTCAAGCGCATCAACGACATACGCGCGCTCGCCCCTGATGCAGCTTTTCGTAGCAACTTTATTGTTGGATACCCGGGAGAGACCGAAGAAGACCACGATCAGTTGTTGCAGTTTGTTGAAGACGCGCAACTGGATTGGTGCGGATTCTTTACGTTTAGCCCAGAAGAAGGCACGCATGCAATGACGTTGCCTGATCACGTGCCAGCCGAACTCATGAACGAGCGAATTGCCGAATTGCGCGAGATGCAAGACAACATCACGGCAACTCGACGTGATGCGCTCATTGGTCGCACGGTCGAGGTACTTGTCGACGAAGTGGGTATTGGACGCACTCACTGGGAAGCGCCGTCCATTGACGGCATTGTGCATGTCAGTCGAGAACTGCCTGTTGGCGAGTTTGCAACGGTGCTCATCGTGGATGCAATGGGCCCAGATTTGGTCGCCGAGGGAAGCTCGGTTGAAGATAGTGACGACGAAGAAGGGGATTTTTAGCCATGCCCGTTGATCCAAGCGCTATTCGCACATGGGCTAACGCTGTAACGGTTGGTCGGTTGCTCATTTCGCCGTTGATGTTTGCAATTATCCCCGCAGACAATGTGGGTTCATGGGTGGCGACAGGCTTGTGGTTTTTGTTGTGTCTGAGTGATCTTGTGGATGGCCAACTTGCGCGCAAACACGGCACTACCCGAAGCGGAGCATTTCTTGACCCGCTAGCAGACAAAGTGTGCGTGCTCGGGGCCATGTTTATTTTGGTGAGCCGCGGCATGTTTAGCCCTTGGCTCGTTGGGCTTATCGCGGCGCGTGAAATTGCGATCAGTTTGTATCGCGTTTTTGCCGGTGCCAAGGGTGTGAGCGTGCCTGCAAGCAAGGCTGCAAAATTCAAAACATTTGCACAGCAGGTATCGGTTGGGTTTGCAGTGTTGCCGCTGAGTGCTGCCGACTACAACTATCTTGCCAAAGGTTCGCTTGTAATCGCCACCGTGCTCACGTTGTATAGCGGCTTGCAATACGGCGCTGTCGCATTTAAAGCGCGTAAGCAGGCCTAGGCAATGCGCTGTGATGTGGTTGCCATCGGCACCGAACTATTGCTCGGACAAATTGTCGACACCAACTCTGCTTGGCTTGGTGAGCAACTGTCGGCTGCCGGCATCGACTCGTGCTTGCAAGTCAAAGTGGGCGACAACCTTGAGCGCATGGTCAAAGCAATTCGCACGACACTTGCCGATGCAGATGCAGTCATTATTTGTGGCGGCCTTGGGCCAACACACGATGACATTACGCGCGAAGCAGTAGCCGAGATCATGGGCGTCGAACTCGAATTTGATGACGCAGTGGGCATGGCCATTTCTGAAATGTTTGCCTCACGCAATCGGCGAATGCCCGAGATCAATATGCGTCAGGCAATGGTGCCAAAAGGCGCTGCGATTATCGAGCAGCGGCGTGGCACTGCACCGGGGTTGATCTGCCCGGTAGGCGACAAAGTGATTTATGCAGTGCCCGGCGTGCCGTACGAGCTCTACGAAATGTTTGAGCGTGCGATTTTGCCCGATTTATTGATGCGTTCTGGTTCTGCATCGGTGATCTCTAGTCGCGTATTGCGCACGTGGGGCGAAAGCGAGAGTGGATTGAATGAGCGTCTCTTCGGCGTGATCGAACAACTCGAGAGTGTTGGCAACCCGACGCTTGCATTTTTGGCGAGTGGATGGGAAGGCATCAAGGTGCGACTGACCGCAAAATCTTCCACCCAAGCCGAAGTAGTTGCGATTTTGGACAAGTGGGAAGAGACAGTTCGCGGGGCCATTGGCGACATCGTGTTTGGTATTGACACTGACACCATGGAGTCGGTTGTGTTGCACATGTTGCGCGAGCGTGGGCTCACACTTGGGCTTGCCGAGTCAGTAACGGGCGGGCTTGTCGCCGGACGCCTCACTGGTATTGAAGGTGCAAGCGATGTGTTTCGTGGCGGAGTCGTCTCGTATGCAACCGCGGTCAAGCATTCAGTACTCGGAGTACAAAGCGACATGGTTGTTAATGAAGAAGCCGCGATTGAGATGGCGGTTGGTGCGTGCAAAGTGCTTGGTGCAAGTGTCGGGCTGGCATTGACCGGAGTCGCAGGGCCTGCTTCACAAGAAGGTGTCAAGCCGGGAACATTGTGTGTCGGTGTGTGCTTGCCAGACGGCACGACCGCATCAGCAACCTTTGCTCTGCCTGCTGTGCGCGATCAGATGCGCCAACTTTCTGTAATCAGTGCGCTCGACTTTTTGCGTCGACACATTCGCGAGTTATAGAAATTTGCCATATCGCTTGCGATATCACTTGCTAAATAACTAGCGTTAAACCGCCGTCAACCACAAAGATTTGACCCGTTGCATATTTCGTGCGTAGCAAGCCAAGTGTTGCTTGAACGCAATCTTCCATGGTGGCCGAGCGGTGAAGTGGGGTAACTGCCTTCACCGCATCGTGTTGATTTTGCCAATCCTTTGTCCACGGAGTTTCAACAAGACCTGGTGCGACTGCATTGACACGCACTGGGCCACATGACTTGGCGAGCAACACCGTCATTTGATTGAGTGCAGCCTTGGTCATTGAATACGCCATCGAACTACCAATGGGTCTTACACCGGCAACAGATGTGATGTTGACAACATTGCCATCATCACTTTTCTTGAGATGTGGCATCGCGGCTTTAGTGAGCATCCAGGTGCCGGTCACGTTGACATCAAATGTGCGTGTAAAAATTTCGTCAGTCAAGGCTTCTAGGTCGTGATGAGCGATGAGTTTTGTCCATCCTGCGTTGTTGATCAAGATGTCGAGTTGACCAAACTGTTTGAGCGTTTCGTCAATGAGTCGTTGACCAGAGTCTTTGTCGCTGATGTCGGCCTGCACATAGATGGCATTGTCTCCAAGAGATGCAGCGATCTGTTGGCCAGCCTCAACCGATGAAGATGAGTTGATCACCACTGAGGCACCGAGTGCATGCAATGAGCGGGCAATGGCCTCACCAATGCCGCTAGAAGAACCCGTAACTATTGCAACCTTGCCGCTGAACTCAGACATGTAACTCAGACATTGCTTGTAACCCGTAGTAGTGGAGCGGTGAGACATGTTGGGCCACCGTCGCCTTTGACTGCCACATTGTCGCCATTGAAAAGGTGCACTTCAACGCCTGCTGCCCGCAAATGATCCTTGATGACTGGGTTGCCCGCTGCGAGCACGACAACATTGGGTCGAATGGTCAAGATGTTGCTGCCCTGAGTAAGCATTTCTTTTTCACTCACGCTAAACCACGAGATGTTTCGTGATTCGAGAAACTGCAACAAGCGAACGGGGGCGAGTGGTTCGTAAACAACGGCCTTGTCGTGCGCGATAGGTGAGAGCACGCTCATGAGGTGAAGCACTGCACTTGGTCCTTCATAGTGAGGAAGGTCGAATGAAAAAACATCGACACCATGTGGTGCGAGCAGCGCGCGCACTTGGTCGATACCAGCCTGATTTGTGCGGTAGCCATGACCGATCAAGAGGGTCTTTGCGTCGAGCCAAACCTTGTCTCCGCCATCGGCAAACGCGGGATCGGTCAGTTGCCCCAAGATAGGCACGCCAAGCCGCTCGAGGTCCTTGCGAAACTCGGTTGGTTCTGGTGAACGTACTGGCTTGGCCATACGCAACAAAATTGCGCCATGGGGTGTCATGATCATCGGGTCATGCATATAGACCGCATCGACGAGTCCATCGACTGGTGGCGCAACATCAACGGTGCATCCAAGACTTTCAAGCAGTTCGGTAAACGATTTGTGTTCGGTGAGTAGTGCCGAAGTATCTGGTTGACGCCAGAAACCTTCTTCCACAAAGTTTCCAACTGTTGTCGGCGTGCGCACCAGCACTCGCTCGAGTTGTGAAACCATATCTGGGGTGCCCCATTGAGAGTTTTGCGATGTAGTCATGAGCCTCTAAAAGTAGCAATGATTGGCGTAGTATTTGTTAATGGCACGCAACAAAGTCCACTTTTTACGGCCCTCAAGTGTGCTGATTGCGCTTGGTTTGGTTGTTCTATCTGCCTGTGCAGTGAGCAGTACTCCAAGCGCTTCAAGCACATCCGATGAAGTCACAAACTCATTGGTCGAAGTGGAATCGACGTTGCCAGAGACTGTGCCGCCCGCTGTTGAAACAACGGTTCCTGAAACAACAGTTCCTGAGACAACCACCACTTTGGCGGCTCTCGACCTCATGTGTATAACGACTCTGAAATGTCAGTTTGCAAACCTTGTTGGCGTCGATTATTCGTTGCTCAAACTTGAGTTCACTGATTTCAGTGTGGCCAACTTGGCTGGTGCGCGCTTCGTGAGGGCCAGCCTCAAACAGACCCAGTTCATTCGAGCAAACATCACCGGTGCAGATTTCACAGGTGCCAATCTGGCGAGCGCCAATTTCACGGGCGCAGTAATCGCCGGCGCTAACTTCACAAATGCCAACATGCTGAGCACAGTGATTTGCGGTTGGGATCTTGAGACGGTCATTGGAATATCGGCGAAGCAGCTTTCTGATGTCCAAATGTTTCGAACGAAGGGCAATCTGTATTGTCCATGATCGTGCAGAGAGCGATCGAGAGAATTGGGGTTCCGTGGCGCAATGGTCTTGGGGTGCAATACGAAATTACCTGCGATGGAGTGCTTCCTGATGACTGGACTTGGCGGCTGTCGACGGCCGACATCACGCAGGACGTTCCGTTTTCATCGTTTACTGGAGTAACTCGAGAATTCTGTGTTGCCGATGGCAATGGGGTGACGCTCAACATCAATGGCGTCGATCATCAATGCGAACCCGGGTCAATTACAAAATTTCGCGGGGACGATGTGGTCGCTGCCGCACTCACTGATGGTCCGATCCAGGCGCTCAATTTGATGCTGCACGACGGTTCAACTGCTCGTCCATTGCAAATTGCACGCGTTGGTCAACATATTGTTCGGTGTCAAGTGATCGTGGCGATCATGGGCTCGGCATCAGTAGCGGTAGCCAATCAAGTTGTGGAGTTGGGACTGCTTGACGCAATTATTGATCTTGAAGGAATGGACGCTGCCGTTCACATAGGTGAGGTTGCAGCATTTTAGGTAGCATTTGACTGTTGGGAATGCCAACGAAGCACGACTGTAAGGATCTTTCTGACCAGTAAACCTGCCACATCGGTGACGCAAGAACTCAATGGCTCGACACAAGGTCGAGTATTTGACCCGGCAGACCTGACGCGCGCCACGCGTGGTTTCATTGCTGCACGCACCGAAAATCAGATTGTTGACGACAAGGGTCGCAAAGTAATCGACACTGCTGCATACGACTTCCTGCGTGATGGTCGCGACGCACCAGACACCGTAAACCCACACTTGTGGCGCCATGCAACGCTCAACGCACATCATGGTTTGTTTGAGGTTGCCAAAGGCGTATGGCAGGTGCGTGGGTACGACATTTCCAACATCACATTTATCCAAGGCGACAAGGGCTGGGTGGTCATCGACCCACTCACGAGCGACTTCACTGCACGAGCATCACTCGATTTGATCAATAAACATGTTGGCGAGCGCCCTGTAACCGCCGTGATCTACACGCACTCGCACGTCGATCATTTTGGTGGAGTGCTCGGTGTGACAACTCGAGCCGATGTGGATGCTGGTAGGTGTGTGGTGGTTGCGCCCGAAGGATTTCTGTATGAGGCGATTGCTGAAAACGTAATTGCGGGGCCAGCAATGGGCCGACGTTCGACATATCAATTTGGGCCACTCCTTCCAGCTGGTCCTGCGGGTCATGTTGATTCGGGTCTTGGTAACTCGGTGCCAACAGCAGCGCCATCATTGGTAGCGCCGACTCACGACATCACCTTTACTGGTGAGGAGATGATCGTTGACGGCGTTCGCATTGTGTTTCAGATGACACCTGAGACAGAAGCACCGGCCGAAATGAATTTCTTCTTTCCAGATTTTGGTTGGTTGTGCATGGCAGAGAATTGCTCGCACACGATGCACAACCTCGTGCCGATCCGTGGTGCTCAAGTGCGCAATGCACTCACTTGGTCAAAATACATTAATGAAAGTATCGAGTTGTTTGGTGCTGACACCAAGATCTTGTTTACGTCACACAACTGGCCGCGATGGGGTACTGATGACGTTCGAGAGTTCTTAATCTTGCAACGTGACCTCTATAGATGGATACATGACCAAACAATGCGTTGTGCGAATCGCGGCATGACACCACTCGAGATTGCCGAATTTCTTGAGATGCCCGACGAGTTTTTGGCAAATGAGCACACACGTGGTTTTTATGGTGACCTCGTTCATAACTCAAAGGCTGTGTATCAGAGGTATCTGAGTTGGTATGACGGCAACCCGGCCAACCTCAATAAGTTGCAACCAACCGATGCTGGCAAGCGATATGTAGATCTAGCCGGTGGAATGGACGCACTGCTGGCATCTGCACAGAAGTCGTTTGATGCTGGCGACTATCGCTGGGTGGCAGAACTTGTGAATCACGCCGTGTTTGCAGACTCCACCAATGTCAAGGCCCGCGAGTTGCAAGCAGACACGCTCGAGCAACTTGGGTACCAAGCAGAGTCGGCAACATTTCGCAATGCGTATCTCATGGGTGCTCAAGAATTGCGCCAAGGCCCACCACCGTCAGTAGAGGTTGGTGCACGAGCGCGCGGAATGACGCGAGCGATGACAATTGGTCAGGTGTTTGACACTCTGGCGGTGCGGTTGATGCAAGAGCAAGTCGGTGGTCTCGCAACCACGATTAATTGGAACTTCACCGACATGGCAGGTACACCGGATCAGTCATGGGTGTTGGCGCTCTCAAATAGAACGCTTTTGTCAACTCAGGGGCGTCGCGATGATGCTGCTGATGCGACGATTCACATCAAAAGAGAAACATTGATCGACGTGATTACGCAAGCCACGACCTTTCTTCAAGAAATGACCGATGGGGCGATCACTGTGGATGGTGACGCAGCAGCACTCTTGAATATCTTTGGCAACCTAGAAAAGTTTGTTACTGGTTTTGCAATCGTTGAGCCTTAACTCACGGCTTGCTTATTCGGCGAAACCGTTTGCTGTCATCATCTTGCGATAGGCAAGTGCGACTCCGTCAAATTTCATGTGTAGCTCGCTCGTGATGTCAAACGGCACCGACTTTGGGCGTTGCGACTCAACAATTACTTTGTCTTGATTGAAAATCACGTCTTCAAAATCACGAATCACTGACGCAGGTTGATCAAAGTTGTAGTTACGTCCAATCGTCAAAAATCCGCGCGAGTGTTCGTTGTCCATGGGTTGAGAGACAAAGAAATAAATCATTCCCCTGACCCCGCCCCAGCCGAGACGAAGCAACAACGTGAAGGGTGCATGAATCTCGTATCGAGAGGTGCGCATTGGTGTAGTGGTATCGGAGTTGGCAAAGATCGGAAAATCATCAGTGTTCGGGGCTTCGGGGCGAACGATGTTGTAGTGCACTATGTGGTCAGTAGTGCTCACGTCGCAGTCAGGAACAACGGGACGATCTGGGTCTCCGAGCAAACCGGGGTGCACCCAAGGGAAGTGGCCGAAGTCGGTGAAGTTTTCAAGTTGGCGTGATGATCCTGCCTTCCACTCAAATGGTCCGCAATTGACCCACGTCCAATTTGGATCAGTGATCTCGTCGATGCGCGGAATCTCGAATCGAGGAGTGTCAAGTGCTACCCACACCATGCCGTTGCGCTCAACGCACTGGTATGCGGGCACCTTTGCTTTTGGTGGCACGCGAGATGGGTCTTCAAGCTGGGGAATGTGCACACAAGTGCCGGTCGCGTCATACTGCCAGCCGTGATACGGGCACATGATGTTGTCACCCTTGACGCATCCGCCAGAAAGCGCGGTGCCACGATGAACGCAAATATCGCTAGATGCATGCGCGGTGCCGTTACTGTCTCGCCAGATTACGAGTGGGGTATCGAGCAATGTTGCGGCCACTGGTGCGCTGGTTAACTCCTGTGAAAACGTGACGGGATGCCAGGCAGTATGTAACGCGGTCATATCCAAAGTCTTACATGTTGAAGAGACTGAGCGAAGCGTGATTTCGGCGTTGTTGAGTGGGGCAATTACGCTACGAGAAGACGAAACGGAGCATGACTATGAATAACGACATGATGACCAAAGTGCAAAGCGGCAAGGGTTTTATTGCGGCACTCGACCAAAGCGGTGGCAGCACGCCAAAGGCACTCAAGCTCTACGGTGTCCTGGAATCGGAATACTCGGGTGATGAGCAAATGTTTGACCTCATTCATGCAATGCGCTCGCGCATTATCAAGAGTTCTGCTTTCTCTGGCGAGCGAGTGCTCGGCGCAATTCTGTTTGAGATGACCATGGACCGCTCAATTGACGGCAAGGGTGCAGCAGAATTTTTGTGGGAGAACAAGGGTGTCGTGCCTTTCCTCAAGATCGACAAGGGTTTGGCCGACGACCAAGATGGCGTGCAAGTGATGAAGCCAATGCCCGAGTTGGACGCACTGTTGACAAAAGCCAAGATGCACGGTGTGTTTGGTACCAAAATGCGTTCGGTAATCAAGTTGGCAAATGAAAAAGGTATCAACGACGTCGTGCGTCAGCAGTTTGAAGTCGGTAAGCAGATCATTGCGGCTGGACTTGTGCCAATCATTGAGCCTGAAGTCGATATCAATAGCCCACAAAAGGCCGAGGCCGAGGTGTTGTTGAAGGCTGCAATTTTGTCGGAACTGAACAAGTTGAGCGCCAATCAAAACGTCATGCTTAAACTCACATTGCCAAACCACGATGGATTCTTTTCCGAGTTGGTGAAGCATCCACGGGTTGTGCGGGTGGTGGCATTGTCGGGTGGCTACAGCCGTGAAGATGCCAACAAGCAGTTGGCAAAGAATGCTGGAGTGATCGCAAGTTTCTCTCGCGCGCTAACAGAGGGTTTGTCGGCCAAGCAATCTGATGCAGAGTTTGATGCCTTGCTCAACTCGGCAATTCAATCAATCTACGACGCGTCAAATAGCTAGGCAGTTCTCAGATTGCTGATGGGCCATCTGAGTCATTTACTAGACATGACTGATCCTGGGTTGGTTTTTGTAAACATCGATCTTGCGCACTTGACAGCCGTTGATTCGGCTGGTACCGTCACACGGACAGTTGTCCACTAGACGCCATATCCAAGTAGTTGCCCTGGGGGGGGAAATGCCGATTGAATCTTCTGGTCATAGTCGTGGTAACCCAAGGCTGTTTGAACTTGTAGAAAATGCTCCGAAAGTTGGCAAGAGTCCAACTGTTTGGGCATGGCCACAAATCATGGATCATCTCAAAGTAGCGAGTCAGCCGGTTCGAGGCCCGTGGCCGCCGCATCAAGAACCGCGACCTGATCCAGATGCGGATTCGATGCCAGAGGCAATTGCAGATCCTGGTTCCACTCGGACATAAGCACAAAGTCAGACAAAGGAGCGCACCATGTACCCGACTCGATTTAACTACGAATCACCTAAGTCGATTGCGGAAGCGATTGCCCTTCTTCACCAAGGTGGTGGTGAGGCAAAAGTTCTTGCTGGCGGACAGAGTTTGGTCCCGATGATGAGACTTCGGTTTGCTGCCCCAGAGATGATTGTAGATATCAATAATATTCCCGGTCTGGATTATCTGACTGTTGATGCTGATGGAACGATTCACATTGGTGCATTGTGCCGACATTCGGATTTGGAAAAGTCATCACTACTGACGGCGCACCAACCGACGATGGCGGCGGCGGCACCTGTTATTGCAGATCCAATAGTGAGAAATCGTGGAACGCTGGTGGGATCTCTGTGCCATGCCGATCCGCAGGGCGACTGGTCGTCGGTGTTGATGGCACTTGGTGGCAGCGTTGTAGCCCAAGGACCTCATGGGCGCCGATCGATCCCAGTTGCTGATTTCGTAAAGGGACCGTTTCAGAACATGCTCGCCTTCGACGAGATTGCGATAGAGGCAATCGTCCCTGCGCCGAAAGGCATTCCCAACGGTGGATATCTGAAACTTGAACGACGAGTTGGTGATTTTGCAACAGCGGGCGTTGCCGTTGCCGTCGAATCTTCTCAGGGCTTGATCATTCGTGCGGGAATCGGTCTGACAGGGGTGGGAGGCTCGACGATTAATGCAACTGCTGCTGCACAGTCTTTGGTGGGAGCACCATTGACAGCAGGAAGCATCGCACACGCAGCAGATCTTGCGGCGCAAGCGGCTCAACCACGAAGCGATCACCGTGGCAGTGCTTCATATAAGCGTCAAATTGTAAAAACATTTGTGGTCCGGATTCTTAACGGAGTAGTTGAATCAATCGAGAGGGCAGCCTGAGATGACAAGCTTGAACGAAGAAGTATTTCCGGACCAAGCAAGCAATGTCCCGGTCCGAAAAGTAACGATTCGTATTAACGGAGAGAATCGTTCTGCAAACGTTGAGCCCCGGTTGTTGCTTGCTCACCTGATTCGTCAGGGGTTCAATTTGACTGGGACACATACCGGTTGCGACACATCCAATTGCGGCGCTTGTACGGTGTTGTTTGACGGTCAACCCATCAAGAGTTGTACGATGCTCGCGGTTCAAGCCGATGGCCATGATGTGATGACTGTTGAGGGTCTTGCAACCGCTAGTGAGCTACATCCAATCCAAGAAGGTTTTAAAGATGAGCACGGTCTTCAGTGTGGGTTTTGCACACCAGGGATGATGATTACTGCTAAAGCGCTTTTGGATGAGAACCCAGATCCAACAGAAGATGAAATTCGCTGGGCCTTGTCTGGCAATCTATGTCGATGCACTGGCTATCAAAACATCGTGAAGTCAGTGATGTGGGCCGCTCGAAAAATCAACAACCAGGCTGCGAACTAGAAGGGATCTGACGACATGTCGCTAGATGAAATCAAAATTGGCGGAATGGGTGCAAGTCGACGCCGAGTAGAGGACAATCGATTTATCCGTGGTAAAGGCAATTATGTTGATGACATTGTGTTGCCTGGCATGTTGCACATGGAAATTTTGCGCAGTCCGCTCGCGCATGCTCGGATCAAATTAATAGACACCAGTAAAGCCTGGGCAATTCCTGGAGTACGGCTCGTGATGACTGGCGAAATGATGGCCAGTCGCAACTTGGCATGGATGCCAACGTTGTCCTATGACACCCAAGCAGTTTTGGCAACCGACAAAGTTCGTTTTCAGGGTCAAGAAGTTGCGTGCGTGATCGCAGATGATCCTTACATTGCCAAAGACGCGTGCGAGGCGATTGTTGTTGACTACGAACCATTGCCAGTGATTGTCAATCCGATTCAGGCTATGGCACCAGGTGCACCATTGATCCGTGACGATAAAGAGAACCAGCACGACAATGTCGTATTTGATTGGGAAGTGGGTGACAAGGATGGCACCGAAAAAGCTTTTGCACAGGCTGACGTAGTTTCCAAACTTGAACTTCACTATCCACGCTCGCACCCATCCCCGCTGGAGACGTGCGGCTCGATTGCTGACTTTGATCGAGCGACTTCGAAACTGACCGTATACATGACCACCCAAGCGCCGCACATTATTCGTGCTGCTGTTGCCATGGTGGCAGAACTTCCAGAACACATGATCCGGATTGTTTCACCTGATCTCGGAGGAGGTTTTGGCAACAAGGTTCCTGTTTACCCGGGCTATGTTGCGTCGATCCTTGCATCAATTCTCTTAGAACGACCAGTGAAGTGGATTGAAGACAAGACGGGCAATCTCATTTCCACCGGCTTTGGACGTGATGTCTATCTACGTGGCGAAATGGCATTGCGCAAAGATGGCAAAATTCTTGGAGTGCGGATGCACACCGACTCTGATCATGGTGCATTTTTTTCGGATGCGCAGCCAAGCAAATTCAAGATTGGCTTGATGCACTCTGCGTTTGCGTGTTACGACATTCCTGCGGCGCACTTGACAGCGCGTGGAATGTACACCAACAAAGCGCCGGGTGGAGTGGCATATCGTTGCTCATTTCGCGTCACAGAAGCGATGTTTTTTCAGGAGCGCATGGTGCAGGCTGCAGCCGATGATTTGGGCATGGACCAAGCCGAGTTCCGTCGTCTTAACTTTGTACGCGATGAAGACTTCCCGCATCGCACCGCATTCGGATTCCTTACCGACTCTGGACAGTATGCAAAATGTCTTGACGTAGGTCTTGAAGCCATTGGATACAAAGACTTTTTGAAACAAAAAGAAGAAGCGAAGAAGCGGGGCCGCCTACTCGGTATCGGTATCTCGACAATGACTGAACCGTTGGGTGCTGGCAATAGTCGCGAGTACGACATTCTTGGAATCAAGATGTTTGACTCTGCCGAATTACGCGTGCATATGTCAGGTAAGGCGATCTTGCGCACAGGTGCAAAATCACAGGGTCAAGGTCATGAGACCACGTGGGCGCAAATTGTTGCTCATGAACTAGGGATTCCTGCCGACGACATCACAGTTGAAGAGGGTGACACTGACACTGCGCCATTCGGGATGGGCACTTATGCCTCGCGCAGTACCCCTGTTGCTGGTGCGGCTGTAGCAATGGTCTCGCGCAAGATTCGAGCGAAAGCACGCAAGCTCGCTGCTCACTTGTTAGAAGTTTCTGAAGAGGATGTTGAGTGGGAACTCGGTCGCTTCTATGTCCGCAGTTCGCCAGATCGCGGAGTGACGATTCAGGACTGTGCAAATGCCGCGTACAGCAATATGCCAGATGGTCTAGAGCCGGGCTTGGAGAACACTGCCTACTATGACCCTCCAAACTTGACCTGGCCGTTTGCCTGTTACATCGCAACAGTTGAGGTCGATCCAGAGACTGGCGTGTGGGATGTACTTAATGTCGTGGCAGTTGATGACTGTGGAGTGCGCATTAATCCGATGATCGTAGAAGGACAGATCATGGGCGGTTTGACCGAGGCGTATGCAATGGCGAGTATGCAGTTCATTACATTTGACGCCGAAGGAAACTGCGTTGGGTCGAACTACATGGACTATCTACTGCCGACAGCTTGGGAGACGCCTGGTTTTGAATTGCACGAAGTTGTAACACCTTGTCCGCATCATCCGATCGGAGCCAAAGGTATTGGCGAGTGCGCCACCGTGGGTGGTCCTGCGGCGTTTGTTAACGCAGTGATGGATGCACTCAAGGGAACTGGCGTGCGCAATATTGACATGCCATTGTTGCCAGACAGGGTGTATGAAGCCTTTACAACTCGACGCGATATTTCGGGCATGCCGCCAGTGAAGACGGAAGACTAATGGGCGATCAGACACTGGACAGTTGGGCGGTTTTGAGCAAAGCCGTTGAGCTTGCGAAACTCGGTGAGGACTTTGTATTAGCAACGGTCGTCTGGCGTCAGGGTCCATCATCTGGTCAGCACGGTTCAAGAGCGATTGTGATGGCATCGGGTGAAATCCACGGTTGGATTGGTGGAGCGTGTGCCGAACCAGTTTTGCTGCGCGAGGCTCAACGAGCGCTTGCCGATCGTAAACCGCGACTCCTGATGCTGGGAGAATCTGAGCAGTTGGGTGCAATTGCTGAGGGCATTACGCAAATTGCTATCTCGTGTCAAAGTGACGGCGCACTCCAGATTTATCTTGAGCCTGTGCAAATCACACCTCATCTCGTGGTTGTCGGTAGATCGCCGATGGCACATACTTTGCACGACTTAGCGGTCAGTCTTGACTGGCGTGCCGAGATAGTTGATGGAACAGATTTTTCCTCAGCAGATTTTGATGCACGATCACTCGTGGTAATTGCGACTCAGGGACATGGCGATGAAGAGCTCACAGAGGTGGCAATCGCTGGCAAGCCTGCCTATGTCGGTTTGGTTGCATCTCGGCGACGGGGCGAAGCAGTGCTTGGATACTTGGCAGATAAGGGAATTGCTCAAGACCTGTTAGAAAATGTACGAGTACCGGCTGGGCTTGACCTTGGACACACAAATCATCGTGAGATGGCCGTGGCTGTTTTGGCCCAACTGGTGCAGTTGCGTGCCGCTGGAAAAATCGTTACTTCTTCAGCAATGACGACCAAGTTGGTAGTTGATCCCATCTGTGGTATGACAGTGAACGCTGACAGGACGAGTCAAGCAGTCGAATTTAATGGCGTGACATATTTCTTTTGCTGCTCGGGCTGCCGTGATACTTTTGCACAAGATCCGATCGCTCATGTTTCGAAGGAGGCAAGATGCTGATTAAAAATGGTTTTGAAGTAGCCCAACCGATTGAGAACGTATGGGTATTCTTCCAAGATATTCCTCAAGTTGCTGCGTGCTTGCCGGGCGCAGAACTCAATGATCTAGTAGGGGATGACAAATACGTTGGCAAAGTAGCGATCAAATTGGGACCAGTCAAGTTGCAGTTCGCGGGCTCTGCTCAGATTAAAGAACGAAATGACAGTGCCAAGCGGATCGTTGTTGATGCGGCTGGTGCTGACGAGAAGGGTCGCGGTCAAGCCGCACTGATGCTGACCGCATCGTTAACCCCAACTTCAACCGGGACGAAAGTCGATGTCTTGATGGATTTGCAACTCTCTGGCGCTGCTGCACAATACGGTCGTGGGCTTGTTTCCGATGTCACTCAAGTCTTGCTCGGAGATTTTGCGTCAACGATGCAGGCTCGCCTTGGCGCGATCGCTCGCGGGCAATCTCCAGATCAAATTGCCGCCGCAAAATCAGCTAGTGGATTGGCGATAGGTATCCGAGCGGCACGCATGGCTCTGACTCGAGTATTTAAGCGATTTTTTCTTCCATATCAATCAATGGCGAACTAACGAGGAGCGCATATGTCACTTTGGACTTTCGGAAACTTGCTACTGCTAGTAGCAGTGGTTCCCATCCTCGTTGGGCTACTCAACAGGGTGCTTGCGGCGCTTGAGCGGATTCGTGCAGCTTCTGCTGACATTCTCACTGGCGGCGTTGCACTAGTTGGAGAATTGAATGATGTACCAGAGTTGTTAGCTAAGACCGACAGCACAATCCACGAGGTTGCTGTCGGTGCAGTGCGTTACGCCGGATCCGTCGGAAAACTTTTGGGCTGAGTAGGAGAAACTTAATATGCCAACCGTTGCCGTAATCACATTGGTGTTAGCAACACTGATCATCGCCGCCGCCGCGCTCGGACTCATCCGGGTCATTTTCCATTTAGTTGCCGTCAAGAAAACGCTCGCCAACGTTTTCGCTGGTGTTGAAGTTGTTGCAGAGAAAACGAGCAGTGTGCCCATCGTGCTACCATCCGTCAACGAGAGCTTGCGACCAGTGCGCGAGTTCTGTGATGCAGTCTGATGAGGGGGATGACCACATGACTGCATTACTTCACGGATCGAACGCCGGATGGACAATTGGTTGGGTGATTGGCCTTGCTGTAGTCCTCGTGGTCGTCGCGCTTGTAGTGTCGATCCTTCGTTTAGCCCAACAGATTGGCGACGAGGCGACCGATATCAATGAATCACTATCGAAATCGGTACACCACACGGCAGGGCTCCGCGAGCTCATCATCACGAACGAGTCGGCCAATGCCATAGTCGCAGGCTTGACCCGAGGTCGCAAGCGGCTGGGAGGCTGATCATGCATCTACTTGGTTTGACATCAACACAGGAAAGCCTTTGGTGGGTAACGCTTGGGCTCGCGTTAATCGTGCTGCTCGCCGTAGCAGCGTTCCTGACGCTGCTCGTCAGTCTCGTGCACACGATCGAAAAACGGGTCGATGTCATTCGTGGGACGCTCGATCAAGCGGCGGCGAACACATCCGATACCGCACTGATTGCCAAGACGGGTGATTGCGTCGATGCGGTTCTGAGCGAGGGACTCGAACATCACTTGTTCCTCGGTCGCGTTCTCGACAAGGTGCGATCATGACGCTCTTGGTTGTGTTGACAGTCGTCGCGATCGCATTGCTCATTGCTGAACTGGCTGTCTACCTGTTTGTAGTCGGATCACAGCTAGCCCGCGTGGCGACTAAATTGGAGGGTTGTGCCGAGGTGGTTTGGGACATTAAGCGCAATGCTGAGCCAATCAAATCGGGCGTCGACCGCATTAATAGCACCGGCAGGGTGATTGCTGGTGCCCTACCGCTCTTGTATGGAATGGCCGAGGGCATTGTTGTCGGCGCAACCTACGAGGCAGCGCCGAAAACTGAATCGGTTCCGGCCCGACCAGCGATGAAGCGACGACGGACCCGGTTGCATGAGGCCGTTGGGTACAACCCAGGAGGACAATCATGAGCAGTCTCCCAGTGAAGTCGGCAACTCGCAATTCCAGTTCACTTGCATGGTTCGTGGTCGTCGTCGCTGGACTGGTGGTGCTGGCTATTGTCTCGGGGCTACAACTGTCTGCGCGCCTCGGTGCTGGCCAGGACGTGTTAGACGGTGCGCGACCAATATTTACCGAGGAGCGAATCGTCGGCGACCGGGTCGGAATCACGATGATTGGCAACGTGGCCGACATGGTCGACCCGATTATCGATGCGAAAGGTGGCGCGGCGGGCGAGGTCGGGGATTTGGTGGGGTTGGTCGCAGGTGCCACTGGACTCCCTCAAGCGGATGTACTTGCCGCACTTAAAGCCAATTTTCCTCATACATATCATCTGCTGCTGGCGCTGCCTCTGGATCAAGTGAGTGCCGAGATTCCTGACTTGTTGACTTTCGTGTCCAAGAACTCTCAAGTTGGCGACGAAAATGCTGTGCTCGGGGCAATCGCAGCAACCACTCCACGCCTGGCCCAAGCCATTACCAACCTCATGGTTGTTACTGAGAATTGGCGAGATGTGGCGGGCACTGATGGAGTCTTGCGTTTCGACGGAGTAACCGAAGTGAACTCCGTTCCTGAAATCCGCGGTTTATTCGAAGATGATGTTGTGACCGGCGTCGAAACTGTTGCATCGGACTTTCGTGGCTTGGACGAACCTGCGCCGAAGGTCGGTTTGATCGCGCTCATCCTGACAGTCATCGGCGTGATTGTGGTGCTTTTCGGTTTGGTGATGATGGGTCTGACCAGAACCAACGCCTATGGCTCGCAGGTACACATTTTCGGCTGGTCGGTCGTCACGCTGGTTGGCATCTTGGTCGCCGGTGGTGTTTTGGTTCTTGGGTTATTCCCACGCCTCGACGGCGGCCAGCGGGTTCTTGATGGCCTGCGTCCGGCGTTTGTCGAAGAGCGAGTCGCCGGTATGGAAGCGGGCGTCACCATTGTCAGCAACATTGCCTCCATGGCCGACCCGATCGTCGATGTGGAAGGCGGCGCGGCGGGCGAGGTCGGGGCTTTGGTGGGGTTGGTCGCAGGTGCCACTGGACTCGCTCCAGAAGATGTACTTGTTGCAGTCGAGACCAATTTTCCACACGTGTACCATCTGTTACTCGCGTTACCCCTGGATGCGGTGAGCGCTGAGATTCCGGGCTTGTTGACCTTCGTGTCCAAGAACTCTGATGTTGGCGACGAAAATGCTGTGCTCGGGGCAATCGCAGCAACCACTCCGCGCTTGGCCCAAGCCATTACCAACCTCTTGGTAGTCACCGGTGGTTTCCGAGAGATCCCGGGAATCGCACCGCTCACCAGGTTCGACGGCTCGCCTGTTCGATCGATTCCAGAACTCACCGACTATTTCAACGACGACGTCGTCGCTGGGGTACGAGCAGTCGCCGCTGACTATCGAACACTCGACACCACGGCGCCACCAGTCGACATGTTCCCACCGTTACTGCTCGTTGTCGGCATCCTGGTAATCATCTACGGCGGTGCAATGCTGATGCTCACGAGAGCGAACACGCCACGTCGAATCAAACTTGTCGGCGGTACACCGAACAGGTCGTGATCAGGGTTAGGCCGAAGGATCTCTATCGGTCGTAAGTGGTCCAGTCGTGGGGGCCGAGTATTCGCCAATCCATTCGTCCTTCCACTCTTGGTCATATTGAATCAAGTTGCAACTGGGGCGGTATATCGCGACAAGTTCCTGCGTAATTTGTATTCGATGCGATGGAAGCCCGCCTGGCACTTCGTAGGTACAAATATGCAGATTGAACCTGTCTCCAGCGCGACGAATCCAACTCGCGGCGTCAATGTGCTTAAAGGGAAATCCTTCGTTTGACATATCTTGAGCATGCCCTACATAAATAACCGCAAATTGTTGCGGTTTTTTTTCGGGATCAAGTCGGGTCATGATGGCAAAGACGGCAGCGCTGTGAGGTGGAATCCATCCCGCAAGTGTTCGTGGTCCTTCAAACGGATAACCAGCAAGCGATCCGAGTCGGATCATTCTTCATCCAACATGTCTTGTTCTTCGCCGATCACTTCGGCGCGAGTGACGGGCCAGGAAGGAAGATTGGCGGTAGCCGCTGCTTGAATGAATGCAGGAACTGCAATCTCGACAGCAGCATCAGCGGAAATCGCTTCGATCACCATTTGAGCACCGTATGACATCGAGCCATAGCCACTCGCAATGCCGCTCATGGTTGCCACTGCATCCGCAAGCGCGACAATTTCATCAAGTGTCATTTCACGGTCGCCTTCTGCGACGACTGAAACACTCCACTTCATAATCTGCTCCTATCGCAACTCTGGCAACATCGCCGCAAACTCCTCGAGACTGCGCAAGTTGTGTCCCGAAACGATGAGGTCAATATGTGGGGCCGCTACCATCATTCCAAGGCTATTTGGTTGGTAGTTCGAGTCATCGCCTTTGTGGGGATTCATCCAGATAATTCGATGACACAATCTTGAGAGTCGCTCCATAGCGTTTGATAAGACTGCTGGATCACCGCGATCAAGACCATCTGAACAGATCACAACAATTGCACCTCTACTCGTACCGCGCCGGCCATAGTCGCGCACAAACGAGTGCAAGGAGTCTCCGATCCTGGTTCCACCATCCCAGTCGAAGACAGTCTTGGCGGCAAGGTTGATCGCGTCATCAGGACGGCGCCGATCGAGTGACCGTGTAATTCGGGTCAGTCTGGTGCCAAAACAAAATACTTCAACATGATCGGCTGCGCGTTTGGCACAATAAGCAAATTGGAGCAAGTTGCGCGAATAGTCGGACATTGATCCTGAGACATCAAGAATGAAAACGAGCGGCCTGATCTTTCGTTTACGCTCAAGCCAAAAGAGTCCGGCTGGTTCTCCGTGCATCCGCATCGATTCGCGTACGGTCTGGCGCACATTGAAACGAGAACCTTTTCGGCTACTCAAAGAGCGGCGTGATTGTCGTCGTGGAGGTGTGAGTCGCACTTGAGCCATGATGCGACGGAGCGATGAGAGTTCTTCTGGTGTGCACACCGCAAAGGATTTGTTACGCCACACTTCGGATGTAGATGACATCAGCCCAAGTTTCGCCTCTTGTTCTTCTGACTCTCCGTCCTGTGGTTCTGAAAGTGGTACTTGCAGGACGGACATTGTTCCTGAAGCGGTTTTGATGGCAGTGATTCGCGGATCATCCGATGCGGCTGGAACATCAAGAAAAAACTGCCGAAACACGTCGTTATAGATCGCGATTTGATCCCGGCGTGTAATCAGCGTGCTTCTGCCTGCCCAATAGAGGTCGAGAATGTCCGATGGGTTGAGCGCTGCAACAGCAGTGCAGTATGTGGTTATTTCACCTGAGCCGATAACGACATCGGCTTGACGTAGTTCTTGACCGAAATCGACAAGCAAATCGATAAACGAAGCGTCGTCACGCATTGGCGATAATGCTGTCCAAGCTGTCTCTCACAAGTTCGAGGTCGTCGCGATCTTTGATGATTGATCCGAGCGTGTCCTGCGCGCTTTGGGAATCCAGTGTGGAGGCTCCAAGCACGTTCAAGGATGCGACCCAATCAAGAGTCTCGGCAACACCAGGTGGTTTTGCAAGTTCAAGTTCGCGTAAGCGATGTACTGCTGCGACCACTTTGCGGGCAAGTATTTCTGCAACACCGGGAGCACGCAACATTACGATTTCGAGTTCTCTTTGGGCCGTCGGGTAACCGATCCAGTGATAGAGACATCTGCGCTTCAAGGCATCATGTAATTCTCGGGTGCGGTTAGAGGTCAAAATCACTAGAGGCTTTGTCGTAGCTTTGATGGTTCCAATTTCCGGAATCGTGATCTGAAAATCGGAGAGCAGTTCTAGAAGGAACGCTTCAAATTCGTCGTCCGCACGATCGACCTCATCGATCAGCAGAACGCACTGATCTCCGCCCCGAATTGCCTCCAGCAATGGTCTCTCCAACAGAAACTTTGGACCGAATAGACGATCAACAGCATCATCGGTGCTTAATTGATTTTCGGAAAGAGCACGAATTTGTAGCATCTGTCGTGCATAATCCCATTCGTATAAAGCCTGGTTGGTGTCGATTCCCTCGTAACACTGAAGTCGCACGAGTTGTCTGCCAAATGTGGATGCCAATACTTTTGCGATCTCTGTTTTGCCTACCCCCACTTCGCCTTCGAGAAGGATTGGCCGACCAAGTGTGAGTGCCACGTACATCGCTGTAGAGAGCCCTCGGTCAGCAAGATAGCTACCATCGCGCAACTGAGTTGTCAGGTCACCAACACTTTTGGGATAGCGAGCGTTTGCATGACTGGTCATTTGAGATCTCAATTCTTACGTCGAGCAAGGTACCTTTAGACTTGGTCTGGAGAACGCAGCACAAAGTCACGAAGACTTTCTCCAGATGTTCGTAGTTTTCCTTCGCGGGCGAGTTTTTGGCGCCATGCCGCACCGATATCACTTCCGGGTTCGGCAAAACCGTCAAATGTGACTCCGACCATATTGCGACATGTTTTAGTCGGGCTGCACTCTTCGTCAAGCTCACTCAAGGCTTCGTTGTCGGTCTCTAAGACAGTGCGTAAAACTTGCATCGGATCCGGAGAAATATTGGTCATAGATTTGCCCTTCAGCGGTGGTCTAATGATTCATCCCAACTTTACCACTGACAGTGCTTGGGCAAGGATTGAAATCGCGATCTCGGCAGGCGTTTTTGCGCCGATATTGATACCTGCTGGCCCGTGGATGCGGGTGAGATCTGTGATTCCTCGATAAGCAAGCCACTCCGCACGAGTTTCTTGCATCCGTTTGGATCCAAGAGCACCGATGTAGCCAGCATTGCTTGACAGCGCAGCCGACAGTGCCGCGCCAGCAATATCGAGATCATGGATCATGATCACGATGCTGTCCAGTGCCGAAACTCCGGCAATGACTCCTTGCGCAGAACCCGCATCAGATGTAATCACCGTTTGCCAACCAAGCAACGCAGCAGATTCTCGCAGGGCTTGTGCATTTGGCCCCGTGCCGACAATGACTATTTTTGGAACTGGCCAGAATACTGAAATGATTTTGTTGTTCACAATCTCTGAGTCGCTCTTGCCACGCTCGAACAATGCCTGGGCTACAGAATCTGCTTGGTCAATGGATGATTCTGTGTACAGCACAAAGTCGGTGACACTGTCGTTTTCTAAGTTCGCAACGAGACAAACCGGCTCGCGCGCCACCAATAGCGACCATAATTCTGCGGGGAGGGTTGATGCAGGAGCGATTACACATCCGAATTCACCGCCACTCGCTATGCCGGCGATGAGCGCATCAACCGGACTGATTCGTAATCGGACGAATCGCCCAGTGGCGCTGTGACGACTAGCAACGTCCACTAACTGTGCGTCAAGTGCGCCAGAAACGAGATCTCCCATCCGACCGCCACCTGGAGTAATTGCAATGGCTTCAGTTCGATCCGCGAGTTCGATGTTCTGAGAGTCAATGAGCCAAGCGACATCAACTCGAGTATTTGCTCGGAGGCAAGATGCAACACTGATTGCAATGGAATACATGCTGCCACTGTAGTTGCAGACGAAAATGTTCAAACAACTAGAGTTGCCACGTGGATAATCGGCCGCAAATTGTTGAGTGGTCGGTCAAAGCGCAAAATCTGCCAGAGCACGCGCGAAATCCGATTCATACTGATGCAGGTGCACAAGCCGCTGGTTTTCCACGTGCACTCGTTGCCGGAGTAACAACATATGCGTATCTGACGCATCCACTGATTGTTGCTTGGGGTGAGGATTGGCTTACGCGCGGTGGTGGTGAAGTTCGGTTTCGGCGACCAGTGTTCGATCACGATGTATTGCGATGTGTGCCTGTTGTCGATGGAGACGTGGTTGAAGTGCAAGCAATAACCAGCGAACCAGAACAACCCCGTGCGATCTTTCGTGCAGTGCGCGATGGCGGGGCAGTAGCACCATTGCGAGAGGGCGAAGTTCTGCCGTCAAAGGAATTTCAGTTGATCGATACGTTTAGTTGCGACTATGGCTCGCGTGCGGGCGACGACTTATCGTTTTTTGCCGATCGCGGACTAGTGCATCCTGCTGTGTGGCCTGCTCTGGCCAACGACATTGTGTATAACTATGTTGCTCGTGGCAGTTGGGTGCACATGCGCAGCATCATTCGGCACCACGCAACGGCGAAAGTCGGTGCTACGGCAGAGTTGCGCTCAGTCGTTGTAAAACGCTTTGAGTCACACGGCGAGCGTGCAGTGCTAGACGTGCATATTGTGGTTGATGGTCAAGTGGTTGCTTCGCTCGAACACGAAGCCATTGTCGCCCTGCCCTAAAGGCTTTGACATTTATGCTTTAGTCAGTGCAGATGACGCCATCTTGAAGCACGGGCAGGCCACGCGGTTCAGTTGCTATTGGGTGTGACCCAGTCGGATTGCCTTCGTTGGCGTTACCTTCCAAAACAACAGCGTCACTTTGCGCGTACTGCACGATGTATGCCTTGCGCACACCATTCGAAGTATTTGGTCCGGTGAGGTGTGGGGTGAGCGATGAAAAGAACACTGCGCCACCAGCTTTGATTTCAGCGATTGCCGGTGTCGAGGGTGGAGTTTCAAAGCACTCAAAACCCAGAGTCGGCACTATGTAATGCGACATGGTGCCCTGCTTGTGCAACCCAGTTACAACTTGCGGGCAACCATTTTCGATAGTCGCGCCATTGAGTGAGATCCAACAAGTGAGGTAGTGCTGAGGTTCAACAAACAAATATCCGTTGTCTTGATGCCACGGGAACCGACGAGGCTTCTCAATCTGTTTATACACCGTCTGATCGTGATACATGCGCACATCGGGCCCGACAAGATCGCGACATGCGCCCATGATCGTAGGGTTTTTGACAAATCTGCGAATCTCGGGAATCTTGCTCGCGAGTTGTCCTGCAAAAGTAATCGCACCCTTTTCGGAAATTGCAATGCGTTCGTTTGGTTGGGCTGCGAGCACAGCAACAGCCTCGGCGTCTGCAGCGTCAGTAATTGCAACGAGGTCACGTAGTTCGTCTGCAGAAAAAATATCGTTGACAACGACATAGCCATCTTGGTCAAACTGGTCGATTTGGGACTGAGTGAGTACGCCGCTGTGGGCACGATGGGGTTGCCACTCAAAAGAGTCATTCCAAGGGTGTTTGCTCATGCTTCTATCGTGACAGATGTGGGGCGTCTCGCTCGTGGTGTGCCGTAGCCGGCCCAATTCGTGGTCGTACATAATCGTCTATGAAGAGGGTGAAGATAAGTAGCACAATCGCCGCAATGCCATCGAGCCACCAATGGTTGCCAGTTGCAGTAACTGCATACACGGTCAGCACAAGATGTGCCATAAAGACCCATCGCCACTTGCTAGTTGACGCTGCAACAATGCCAAACGAAACCAGCCCAGCCCAGCCAACATGGATGGATGGCATTGCGGCAAATTGGTCAGACACGCCGGTGCCGACCGGACCGTATACCGATAGCCCATAGCTCGTGGCCAGGTCGACATAGCCAAGCTCAGGTAGAAAGCGTGGTGGTGCGACCCGTAAATAACGAATCACCAAACAGGCAGCGGTCAGCATGGCCAAACTATTGCGCCATCGTGGATACACATCACGGTGTCGCCAAAACAACCAGATCATGAAGGCGACCGTGGCAGGAACGTGGGCGATGGCATAAAAAGCATTGGTTGAGCGAGCCAACCAGTCGTACTTCATTACAAAATGTTGCAGTGAGAGTTCAGTTGGAATGTGGAGCCACTGTTGCAGCCGATCGATTTGCCTGGCTCGTTCAATCGCCCCTGGCGCGTGGTCGAGGGGGAGCGTCATCGCAAGGCGCCACAGTGTGTAGAGCCCTGAAATCAGGGCCAATTCTGTGCACCATGCAATAATTACACTTCGGATCTTGTTGTGAGAAAACTTGCGGAGCACGAAAACGGTAATGAGACAGGCGATTGCGGCGATCGTTGCCTGATCCCACGTCACCCACTTCATTGAGGTATTCACCGTACAAAACCGTAATGCGTTTATTACGGTATGTAAGTGATGAGACTTCTTGAGGGCAAGGTTGCAGTCGTTACTGGCGCGGCTAGTGGTCTGGGTCGTGAGTACGCAATTGCTTTCGCCCTCAATGGTGCAGCAGTGATTGTCAATGATTTCGGTGCAAGCGTGGACGGCGAACGAATGCAGTCAAACTCTGTTGATCAGGTTGTTGATGAAATCATCTCGATTGGAGGGAAAGCCGTGGCGAATACTGCGAGCGTCGCCGACTGGGATGGTGCAAAGTCGATGATAGATACTGCCCTTCAACATTTTGGGCGTCTTGACATTGTTGTTAATAACGCAGGCAATAATCGGCCTTCATCGCTTGTGGATCTCACCGAACAAGACGTTGATTCGCAAATCGGTGTGCACCTAAAAGGCACACTGGCAGTCAGTCATTTTGCTGCGGCCTATTGGAATGAAGTGGGGGTTGATTCGCACCGAGCAATTGTCAATACAACTTCTGCTGCTGGTTTGCACCCAACTGCTGGTGCTGGTGTGTATGGTGCAACTAAGTCGGCAATTGCCGCACTCACTGTGAGCCATGCCCAAGAACTTGCTCGACTTGGCGTGCGTGTAAATGCAGTTGCTCCTTGCGCGCGAACCAGGATGGTAAATGAATCACCAACAGTTCTTGCGATGATGCCGAAAGTCGAAGGGTTTGATCGACATGCGCCCGAACACGTTGCGCCACTCGTGGTGTATCTGGCAAGTTCATTGTGTCGGTTCACGGGTCGAGTATTTGCTATTGAAGGCCCAGATGTGGCGATCTATCAATCATTCAGCGTTGAACAAGATTGGACAACACACGAAGCCTGGACTCCAGAAGAATTGGCCCAAACATTTGCTGAAATCAATGAACGTTGTGACACTCAAGCATTTTTTCCCGGGGGAGTTGTGCAGCAAAGTGTTCCCTCGGGTCGCACGCTCAAGGCCTTACTTGAGATAAAAGACCAACATAACCAGTAATGGTATTAATCGAGAGATTGATATTGATTGAGGAAAACGGTGTATCTCTTTTAGCGTCTGGCGACTTAGGACAAGACAGTGAATTAGTGATGCATACACCAGTTAGCCCGTCCGACTTCTGCACGTTCCCATGTATCTCAATAGCCCGATGGCGACAGATGCAACTGGTATGTGTCTGCGATACGCCAGCGAACACCGTTTCAATGATGAACAATGTTCTCGTATTAAGTAGGGAATTGAGTTTGTGCAAACTATTGAGCAGTCAAAAGAACTCACATTTTCAACAAAGCCAAAAATTGTTATCTCTGCAAGTGGCATGGCTGTCGACGCGCGGGTGTTGCACCATTTGATTCAGATGCTCCCACACTCTCGAAATTCAATAGCGTTTGCCGGACTCCAGGTGGAGGGAACTCGCGGATATCTACTGTAAACGGTGAAAATCAGATTCGAATTTTATCGCAAGGAAATTGAAGTGTTTGCAAACATTGTTCACGTGGAAGAACTGTCCGCGCGCGCCGACTTAGACGAACTGATTTCTTGGTTTAAAAATTTGCCAAAGAATCCGAAGAAAGTATTCGTGATGACCTGAAATGGCAGGCTGAAATTCCGCAATACGGGTACAAAATCGAACCTCACTAAAGCTGTGAGGAAACGTCGCAGAATATCTGTTACAGGTAGTTACAAAAACTTATAGCTTGGCGGGAAGAACTGGCCCGCGCAAGGAAAGACGCATACGGATATTCAGTACGCCTTCACACATGACTCGACTGTTATTTACGACCCGAATGATGTATGTGCCCGGGTCATTGATGACAGGGGTTCTGGTTGTAAATATGACTGCACCTTTTCGAGTGAAAGTTGCCGAACCCATTACGAACCAAGTGCCTTGACGTTGAACATCAAAACGAACTTTTTTGGCTTTTCCTAAGTTGGACGTCAAACGAAATGTTGCCTTACCTCCTCGTCGAGATGTGATGATCGCGGTACAGGACGGATTTGTTGAGGGTAACTTGGCGGGAGAAGTAACTTCGGTTGTTTTTTGGCATTGAATACTTGGTTGGGAGCCGGTAATGCTCTGAACTGTGCCGCAGTTTTGATCCTTATTCAAACAGCTGTATTCACCGTTTGTCTCGATGCGTAATGGGAATTCGGTGGGGCATTCTTCAGAAATTTCATCTGTGTCGGAAGATGGATTTCTTGCAGTTGTATTAGGAGGATCTGAAGTTGTTGAAATATTCGGGGTATAGGCATACGACGCTGCCGTTGGCGCAGAAGAAGGCGGCAACGCCCAAGTTCCTCTGGTTGCATAGCTACCGCTCGATAGCCATGCCCGAATTGTGTAGCCCTTATTGTTCTCAAGCGTCGTACTGTTACATTTTGTTTGTGGGCCAAGAGTTGAACCGGAGTTCCAATATGGGTCTGGGACAAAGATGAAAAATGATGAAAATGCCGAGCCAAAAGGTGGTCTGGTGCCTGTGGAATCGATGACTTCGAAGCCATAGTCCATTGCTTGGTTATCCGTTGTATAGGTGATGCAGTATGTGAGGGTGGGGTAGGTGGTGAGCGGGTCACGACCAATCTGAGAACCCGATTTAGTTCCCAAAGTTACGTTTCCAATGCTCACGTTTGTTGCCGCCTCAGTTGGTTTTGCCGCAAGGAATACAGGAGCGGAAACCAGCAAAACAACAATGAATCGGACGAGAAGTTTCATGGTTTGCATCTTTACGCTGGTGTTATAGTACCTTCTGTTGTATTCTCATTGAATATTAATTTTGGAGGACTTATGGGGATTCTAGGGCTAATAATGCGTGGTTCAAGCAAGTTTTTTACCAGCGCTGCAATTTTCTGTTCGCTAATCGTGTGTGCGATTCCAGGTCAAGCAATGGCTACCGGAGTTCCGGGCGGGGATTATCGCGGTACAAGTCCTGAGTTTGAATTCACTGAGGATGGTGACAGTTGTGATCAAGTTCGTCACGTTGTTAACGGTAGTTCAGATTGGGATTATGCGCCGACTGATGTTTTGCGTACTGCTTCTGGAACAGTGAATGCAGGAGGAAATCCGGTCTCGGGTGCCCTAGTTTTCAGTTTTGCAATTGAGGTCACGTTAGAAGGATTTCAAATCTCCCAAATGAGTTGTGACGAGACCGCAGTTGATGGCACCTTTTCTTTGGACGTGTTGAGAAGTATTGCGGGTGGAGGTGTAACAATCTCACCCCCGCACAACGATAGTTATGGGAATCAATTGGGTAGTCAGAGTTTTAGGGTTCCATCTGGAGTTGGTCCACTGCTATTGGGAGATGTGTCGCTAGTTGCAGCCAATAACAAAATGTTGTTTTATTCTCAGGCGGCGTCAGATTATATAACTGGTCCGACGAACGTTGCATGCTTCGCTTTTGATACTGACGACGATCAGTCAACTCTAAATAGCAAAGCTGCGGGTTGTGCAATGGCACGTGGACGAACAATCGAGCCACTTGACATCGTTGCAATGAAGACAGTCACGTTTGACGGTAATGAGCCATACACGGTGGTTCGTTTCTACTTCGACAGCACGCCTGTTGTCACTCCAACATCATTTGAGGTTGCGGGTATTACAGGGGATTTGGCTGCATTCAATGGTCGCTGGGCGGCAAATAACTCCCAGTTCCAAGAGGAGGATCCTGATGACAATGGTCCTTTGGGCAGCCTGAAATTTCTTGAAGCATGGCTTGGGGATGATGCTCCAACATTTCCTTTGGAGACTTTTGTTGGAACAAAACCTCAATTGTCAGCAACACTTTGGGCTGCGTGGACCACCATCTCATCGGCGTCACTCGATGGAACCATTCCAGATTTGAATGACGGCGTTAGTCGCAATGCATCAATCAATATCTTCTCTCATAATGCTCAAACATCGAGCAGTCCAGAAATTGCGACTAGAAGTATTTACTATGGCCAAGATGTGTTTTGCACTGATTATGAAAATACCATTACTTCTGACAACCCAGTGCTCTTTGAAGGTTGCACGCCATTTAAATCACTGACGACACCCCCTTCTGAATTAACTCCGTGGGGTTGGGGCGAGCAATATTTCTCCACAACTCCATATGACAACGGTGGCGGATGTGGCTCTGTTGACGCAGGTAATTTTCAAGGAATCGTGGTGGATGATCAAGGAATTCCATTCACAGATTGCGGTAATGTCGACGCAGCACCGTTCAGTTCAACGGCATTCGGCGGAAGTCCTGGCTGGGATTATCAAGCATCTGTTTCGGGATCAGTTGATACCAGCGGACATTTTGGTCTGGCTTTGACAGACGGAATTTACAAACTCACATTCCGCCCTTATAGCTCTACAACGTTTGCCGAGACGGTACTGATTGTACAGGTCACGGGTGGAACAGTTGAGACCTGCACTTCGTTTTCGTTGGAACAAGATTTGGATGATTCCAGTCGCTGCACCACAACCTGGACCGCATTTACTGCCATCGACGGCAAGTATCCGTTTCAGATCAGGCCTGCAAACTTTTACGGCCAGGTGCAGTTGCCACCGGATGGCACTCCGGTAGCAAGTAATGCCGGCATCTTTGTGCAAATAAGACCACTTGTGGATTCCGGGCAGAATTATTATTTTGGTAGCGGCATTGGAACGCAGACGGGCGAGGATGGCAAATTCCTGATTCGCGTTGAAGATGGCATTTATCAGCTTCTGATAGATCCACCAGAGGGCCAAAATTTTGCTCAGATCAGCAGTTACATAGAGGTGTCAATTGATGGCTCAATTGAGCAGTGCGACACTTTTGACGATCAACTTGGCACTCTAGGAGGTTGTAATCCTCTCCTGGCAATGACATGGGATACCCCAGTCGCACTGCAGTATCGCGCCCCCGATTTCACCGGCACGGTAAGCGGCTCACAATATTTCTGGGTGGAAGTGCAAAAGCTCAACACAAGTCGTTGTCCAGATTGCTATGACCACCTTCAAAGTCTGAGCACAAGTGCAAATGCCTCTGGTTCGTTTTCCATGAACTTTGATGTGGCTGGCATGTACCGTCTTGTACTTAATCCACCACAGGGTGATACATCTGGCGCAACACGATCTGAAGTGTTCATTCAAGTAGACATTTCGGGTCAAGGAAAAACTCTAACGGTGGAACAAAACGATGTTGTCCTTTCACCGTCGTCAGGTGTGTACAACTTAAGTTTTGCTATTGCAAACTTTATTGTTGACGTACGTACCCCAGGCTCGCCAGGCGCTCCCGTTCCGAATAGTTGGGTCAGTGTTCAGGAACTGACGTTGCAAGGTTCGTGGGCGAATTTCACTAGGTGGGTGGACTCTTCGCGAACTGATGCAAACGGTCGAGCATTACTGAGCTTGTCTACACCAGGGTATTTCAAACTTGTTGCAAATAATGCGACGACTGAGCCATATCCCGAGCTCACTGCCTTGATCAAAGTGACCCGTACGGGTCCTACGTCAACTTTTTACAGGTGCACCGACCTTGAATCTTCCTTAAGCGACCGCAACAATGACACCGAAGTTGACATTGACGATGCATTGGTCTGCGAAACTACACCGCTCACGATCTCTGCGTCTTCACCACTGCTCATGCAGTTTGCAGCAGCAGAGTTTCAGGGTGAAATTAGTGGCTCTTCGTATTCCTGGGTTGAAATTCAGCGGCTCAATACCAGTCAATGCGAAAACTGCTACGAGTGGTTCGGTGGCGCGCAAACTAATCAATCTGGTTTTTTCGGCGTCAACTTTGGTGCTGCGGGAACGTACAAGTTGATTCTGAATCCGCCATGGAATGACACGTCTGGTTCAACGCGTACCGAGATAATGGTGGTCGTGGGTACTGAGCCTCGAACATTTACGGTTACACGTGCTGGAAACCCGATTTCGCCGACGGAAGGTGTCTTCGTCTTTAGTTTGAATTCGGCCAATTTCAAGGGAGTGGTCAAGGTAGGTTCAATTCTTGAGCCGTATCCGAATGTGGGTTTTGAGAAGTGGAATGCAGACATCCAGCAGTTCGAATGGTCATCAACGTGGGCAAATGGAAATGCGCAGGGTGAATTTTCAGCTTCATTGTCTGATGGCACATGGAAGTTGACGGCTCGTCCTGGCTTTCAGAACGAGGGATCGGTAACTCCAGCAGTTGCCTATGTGAAGATTTCTGATGGAGATGTGACATTAGCAGGTGTGGCAAAGACGCAGGCGTGTGCTGAAGATGCAGACCTCGCCCCGTGCGACAGGCTAAGTATTTCTGGAGATCGTTACGTGGTGTTACTTGGAACTCCTAACTTTGCTGGATATGTAACAAAGACGGACAGTTCTAGTAGGGCTTCAAGTGGATCTCCAGTGACAGCCACAGATGCAGTGAGTTATTCCTGGATAGAAGTGCAGGAGTGGAACCAATTTGAACAGCAATATCGTTGGTCTCCGCAACTCAGTGGAGTAAATACTTCCTCAACAGGCCGTTTTGCAACTACCTTGCCCACAGGAAATGCGACGACGAATCCAGATAGCAAATATCAGGTCATTGTCAATGCGCGGCAACAGGACACGTCGATTGGACTTTCGCGAGGTGTCTTTAAATTCAAAGTAGTGGCAGGAGATGTGGTTTGTGATGCCGACTATTCATTCTGCGATCCAGATTTACCACCATCTTCATCGAGTAGATTTGACCTCCATCTCAGTAGTGCGAATCTGACGGGAACGGTTACCGCAGGCGCAACCCCTGTGATAAGCGGTCAACTGCGCGCTGAGCGATGGAACGGCCAATGGTTTGAGTGGGTAAACCTCTGGGCCCAAACTAGTGGCAGTGGTCGGTTTGCCATGAACCTTGATTCAGATGGAATCTATAAGGTAACTGCAGAAGCACCATTCTGGAATAATACGTATGCCGGCTATGCCAGCGTATCAAAATACGTGAAGGTGGCAG
>JBJOEQ010000075.1:0-11984 GCA_046049195.1 Actinomycetota bacterium
AGAATGTACATGTGTGTGACCTTTGGTGCTGGTGCTGCTGGGTTTGGGGTTGGATCTGTCATTGGATTACCTTTCGTTGGGAATTGTTGTACCTGTAATACGCACAAAGGTCCCACATGTGTGACATGTGGGACCAGGGGGTGCTTATGCCGCGTAACGCTGGCCGATTTGCTGGATGCAATAACCCACATCTAGTGGGTTTTGCTTGTGCCACTCGAGTACCGCATTGAACTGTGCATCGCTTTGTTCCTGGGTATTGCCCTGTTGCTCTGCAAACCACTGGATTGCGTCACCTGCGTAGATCATCGCTGCGATCGGACGTGCTGCTCGGATTTGACCAAGTGCTTCGATCGGGTCGACCCCATTGGTGATCAGTGCGGTGAATGCTGCTGATGGACCGCGGTTGACACCCATATGACAATGGATGACTACTTTTCGGGTTGGATCTGCAAGGACCTGTGCTGCTGCTTGTTGGATCGCTTCGAACCACTCATCGCTGCGCCTGTCACCCTCATCGTCTACGCCCAACCAGTGATACTTGATCTGCGGTGCGATTCTTGCAACAAGTGACTCATGTGATGCCTCGCCGCGGAGATCGATGATGTCGGTGACACCTTCGCTCACCCACTTTTGAAGTTGTACGACTGCTTCAGAGTCGTAATCGGAGAGGTCTCCGCTGACTGCGATCTTGTCGTTTACCCAACACAGAGTGCGCCAAATTGCGCCTGCATTGCTGGGTCTTGCCTCTGGGTTGTATCCAAAGATGTGGTGGGGTGTCTGTCGGTATCTCATCTGTATGCCTTTGTCTTTCTGTAGGTGGTTGTTCCCCCTCTAAACGCACCTACGGGACAAAAGTGTGACGCTACAAACGGGCGGCGAGACCTGACGTACGTCGAATGGCCTGAGACACTGCGCTTCGCAAAACCGCTTCAGAGCCGATGATGGTCAGACGATTCTTGGTGCGAGTGATACCGGTGTAAAACAGCTCGCGAGTGAGAATGCGGCTCGACTCATTTGGCAGAACGACGATCACTTCGTCGTATTCGGAACCTTGACTCTTGTGGATCGTGAGAGCGTGCACGCTCTCTACATCTTCTAGCCGCATGGTCGGTACGAGGCGAAATGTTCCACCATCGCTGAATACACCCACTGGCTGGCCACCTAAGTCTGGAACGATGATTCCCACATCTCCGTTATAAAGATCTACCGACCTGTTGTTACGCGTGACCATTACTGGGCGACCAAAATACCACCGAGCCTCGGTGTACGCACCAAGTTCGTGCTCTACGAAACCATTCCAGTAGCTCACACCCGTTTTGCCCTCACGGTGTGCGCACAACAGTTGGAGTTCCTGACGTTTTTTGAGTGCCAACTGAGTATCAGGACTCATCGCTGCCTCGTGCAGTTGACGAGCATGGTCTACAACTTTCTTGCGCACACTCATGAGTTCGTCCTTATCAATATCTGGATTGATCCACGAAATCAGCGTCTTATTTGAATTCAGATACTCAATAACGGCGTCAACGTGCTTTGAGTCGCCAAGTGCTTGACCATCAAGAGGGGTTTCTAGACGCAAGAGACGTGCAAGGCCGTCAATTTCTGGTGGGAGACGAAATTGTTTACGCATTACATTTGTTTGTGGAAACAATACTGAATCCTTTTGTGTCGCAATTTTGGCAATGTCGCCCAAAACTGAGCCAGCATCCACGCTTGCGAGTTGATCGGGATCACCGACGAGAAGCAATGCAGTTGATGGATCTAACGCATCCACAAGTCGATACATCATCGATGAAGGCAGCATCGAAGCTTCGTCAATCACCACCCAGTCGAATGGCAAATAGTTATCAGCATTGAATTTGTAACGCGTGTCTCGAGACGGACCAAAACCGAGCAACGAATGCACTGTGCCAGAAAATGCTGCACTGATGGCTGCATTCACCGCATCCCAATCGACATCCTTACCCTCTGGCAAATTTTTGAGTGCATCGCATTCACGCAACAACACTTCGCGCATGCGCGCAGCCGCCTTGCCAGTTGGTGCTGCTAGAGCAACTCGGATATCTCGCTCACCTTTTTTAAAACGATCAATAAACTTCATCGCAACTTCGCGAGTTTTACCTGTTCCCGGTCCACCAAGAACGATGTGCACGTGTTGTGCATTGTTGCGCGTGAGTGCTGCAGCAATTGCACCCTCTTCAGCAAATGACCGACCGAGGTAGACGCGACGGTCATCGACAATTAACGGCGTCGCTGTGCCAGGAGCACCGAATAGTAATGGGCATGATTTTGTTGCAGCGAGCCATGTTGCTGAATCGGTTGGCCATTCGAGTTGTGCCTTTACGCCTTCTGGCGTGAGCCAGTCAGAAATGTGGTCGAGATCAATACATGTATGTCGGTCGCGGGGTGTGCGCAGTGCGAGACACAACAGCAATGTGCCCAAAAGATCGGGTTCGGCGCCACCGTTGCGAACGACCATCGCAATCAGAGTTTGAGCCGCTGCGATATCAGCAGCTTCGACAACATTGGTTTTGAGATATGGGTTTAAATCTTTTTGAGACATCAGATTGGCTTCTTCCCAGCAAACAGATCACTCAATGCAGACCACAAACCTGCTGGTGCTTGCCATGTGAATACCCCATAACGATGACCGTTTGCGTCAACCGGTGTGTCGGGCCCGACCATTCCGCGCAGAAACCCGTAGGCAATGCCTTTTATGCAGGCGTCGTGATTGGCGTTAGGAAGTCGCCAACGCAGCATTCGGTACACACTTGTTCCATAAATGAGTGCCTGCAAGATGTAATGAGCCTCTTCCATTTTTTCCTGCACATGCAGTGGTGAGTAGCCAGCAATCGGAGCCGCATCGCTGTCACGATGCATCTTGTTGCTCTTGTAGTCGGTGATGGCCAGTAATGGCTGCTCTGTCGTGCTGCCAGGTAGTCGAAGCAATGCATCCAACGAACCATTGATAAGTCCAGCGACTGGAATATCAAAAGAAGTATCAGTAAGGGCTGTTGCATAGTTGCGAAGTACATCTGTTGGACTTAGAACAGAGAGCAGAACTCGACCAATATCGCTCACCAAAATATTTGCCTGCCGAAGCGCAACTGTCATTTCAAAATCCATCTCAGCGAGTCGATCGTTGGGATTGACATCAGCAAATGAAACGTCTCCAAATGCGCCGCCAAATGGTGTTTCAAGTGCGCGGGTGAGCATGGTGGTGAGTGGATCGTGATAACCACGCAACAGGCTTGAGGTGGCTATTTGCTTTACTGCCCTGTTCACTTCATCACGCAATGGCCGAATTGACGAATCAACGATCTCGAGAATGTCGTGAATCTGATCTCCAACATTTTTTCCAGACGGAAGAAATGGAATCGTAATTGAACTGATCAGGCTTGAAGTCTCATCAGTTTCCCCAATCGTTAACTTGTCGTCAGCATTACCAAATTCATCATTGCCATGACCAGATGGCTCAAAAAAGTCACGACGTTGTGACTTCGTGTGAATATCCATGATGCCCGAAAACGATGTGCGGCGATATGACTGCACGATTGCCGTAGACACCGATGCGCAATCAAATTCACTCACATCCGGCTTTGCGTGTTTTGCCTGGTAAGCGGCAAGTTTGGCCACACTTCCGATTGACCTCAATGCAGGCATATGCGGCACCATCGACGGCAACAAACTTTCTGGGATCTCAGTGACAAGCACTGCGAGGTGATACATAGTGCGCGTAAGTGCTACATACATGAGGCGACTCATTTCAGCAGTTTCAGCCGCTTTAACAGCACTTTTTGAGGCAAGCAATGATGCTGCAGACGGGCTACTCAATCCATGAACTATGTCAACAACTCGCTGGTTTTGGTTATAAAAAACTGGAGCGCCACGTGGCTTATTGGCTGGCTTCCAAAGGTCCGCCACGACCACACATGGAAATTGCAAACCCTTGGCACTGTGAATTGTCATGATCTGCACAGCATCGACGTCGCTCTCGACTCGCCTACTCACGAATTCGCTTGTTTCATCCGTGGCAATCAGCGAAACGAACAAATCAAGAACATGAGTTGCAGTGCAAGGTTTGCCTTCAGTTGCAACATGTAGCACATCCATCACATGTGCAAAATCGGTAATGTTTCGCTCACCCGAAGACCCTCTAGTGAGTCGGGTCATAAATTGATCATCCGAATTAATCGCCCCCGCAAATGCTGCGACTCCGCTCGACTGCAACACTGTTCGCAACTCGCTAATTCGGTTTTGAATGCGCTGTAACTCTTGAGTGGAAATATCACCTTCGTGGCGTAGCGAAAGACCAAAGAACGGTGTGCTGGCGACTCGGCGAGTACGGCCAATATCGGTAATTCTCTCCATGAGTTCAAGCATCGATCGCACATGGCTAGCCATTGCGCCTTCCATTACCGATTCTGTTCCATTACTTACAGCCGGAATATTGAATTGCCTGAGTTTGCGCTCAATCGCACGACCTGTCGCCTTGGTACGCACAAGTACACAGATGTCTTTAGGCACGATGTCTCGTTGCTCACCGTCAATTGTGAGCTTCCCCACTGTTAAGAGCTCGTGCACCAACTGTGCCGACGGCTTATCAAGTCGATTCTGACTCTTGATATTTCCTACATCAACAAACTCAACAGGCTTTCCCGGACCAAATCGGGATACCTGATTCTTGGGACTTGCATTGACATTGATATACGAAATCTGATCTCCAAATAAAGCACCTGCAAGCGCAGTATTGAGTTGGTCAAGTACTGGCTTATCTGAGCGGTGATTTGTGGTGAGCGTTCGCTTCTTGGAAGGGTCACCACGAAGCACAAATGCCCGAACATCTGCACCTCTAAAACCAAATATGGCCTGCTTTGGGTCTCCCACTGCAATTAATGCTCGAGTTACTTGATCAGAAGGAAAGAGTGCATCGAAAAAACCCCATTGCAACTTATCTGTGTCTTGAGCCTCATCAACGATGGCAAGTTTGAATCGTGATCGAATGTCGTCAATGAGCGCAATTCTCGATTCATCTGTGACTACATCATGCGCTCGCTTGAGAAGATCATTAAAACTAGGATGATTCAGAGTTGCATCTTGAACACGATTCTTGCATTCGTAGATCATTTTTAGGTATTCATCTAAAAACTGCTGTTCTTCAGCAGATATTGGTTGCGCTTCGGTGAAGGGGTTTTGCGATGGATCCAACCATGGCTCAGTAAATGGGTCAGCCAGCAACTTGGTCACCACTTCAGCCATACGATCTGGATGGATAAGTGAAACATCGAATCCATCTACTGCACGGGAGACGATTGCATCATTTACCACCTCTGCTACGACACGACTTGTGATGTCGTCCTCGCCAATATTTCCTAAACTCACACCAGCTAGGTGCAACACTTTGGTGCACACGCTATGAATTGTGGAAATTGTGGCGCTGTCAAACTCGACCAAAGCGCGTTGAAGGCGGCGAACCATTGCTTCCACATCTTGTGGATACGTTGTCAACAAATGATTTGCCATCACATCGTCTTTATTGGCTTGTTTGCTGATCAATTGATCACTCGTGCTAATTGCTGCACCGCGTATGCGATCGCGTAATTCGGCGGCTGCGGTGCGAGTAAATGTAGTTACGAGCACTTCACTGATACGAAGGTTTTCGTCTGTGGCTAATTCGCGCACCAATAAAGCCGCCACAGAATATGTCTTTCCAGTGCCAGCACTGGCCTCTGCCACCATGCCATTAAGAATCGGCTGTTTCGCGAGATCGAGTTCAATGTTGGTCATTTGACTACGTATTCTTTCTTATCGTCTCTGGCCGGAAGCGTGAACAAACCGCGATGCTGTTTCCAGAACGAAAGAACTGGACTCTTTGAATGAAACACCTCTTCAAATTCCGGGTTACCACCAAAAATAATGAACTCTTGTGATTCGTGGAAATCATCACTTGATACAAATGCATCAAATTCATTAGACATTTCTTCGTCATCTGCGGCGGCGGTCTTGCCAAAACCTGCACATGGTGAAACCAGCGCCGTACGAGCCATGTCACACAGTTTGCTCAGCCGTTCTTTGGCTTGCTCTTGCGTAATAGAAGCGTCAAGTACAACGGTGCGTTCGCGCACAATATGTTTTTGATCTTTTGGCCAATTCTCATGACGCGCAATCACATAGCCATTTTTGATTGGAATGCCGGCTGCGCGTGCTATCAACAAACGAATCGCTAAACGTCGCAAGGCCGGAGCGTATTCATAATCTTTGTAGGAAGCCCTGAAATATATTGCCGTTGCAATCATTTCTGAACCCTGAGTACACATCGGAATTTTGCCAGCAAGTTTGATTCCTGGTGAAATTTCGAAATCTATATCTACCGACTCCAAAGTGGCAATGTCAACTTCTAATGCGGCAAGTTTTGTCTGCATTTCTTCCACTAATTCATAAACTTCCTCAACCGCGCTATCACCGAATGGAGCGGGAGGAACTACACCAGAACGGCGGATTTCGGCTTTCCATGCATCCTTTGCAATCTGGGATGGATTTGTTGAAGTGAAGTACAACAATTCTTTAGCCAAACGAGCGGAAACTTTTTTGTCAAGCGAAAGTGGAATCGTTGCTAGAACATCTGCTTCATTCTTCCGATATGTATACATGTCAAGCGTTTGGCGCAAATAAATCTCAATTGGTTCTATATATGTTGTTTCGAGCAGTTCAGGTGTAAGCACAATCGAATCAGATAACCCAACCGACATAACTGGAGTTGTACTCATCGAATCACCCAAAGTTGTTGCAGCCCCACGAGCGATGCCATCGTGTGACCAGATGATGCCAGGTTGAACAAGGTCTTTAAAGAAATTGCGTTCGCTGATGTTGTGTCGTGCGTGCTCAACTTCAATAGAACTGAGGTGCTTCAGAGCTAAATGCTGCCCAGCCCCTAATCGACGAGCAAAGTCAACAAATTCTGCAAGCGGAGTGGCAAGCGGTAAACGCTGGTTATTTTTAATGCTTTGCCCATTACATGTGACAATCAAACGGTCTTGTGCGGCAAGAACTGCATCTAGCAAGGACCGACGAACTTCGAGTCGAGCATCCTGATCGCCAATGAGGCGTTGGCGCTCGATGAGATCATCACCTTCACCTTCGCTTGACGACAAAGACTCTTCGTCAAATCCAACTACGCAGACGACTCGGAAAGGAACTCCACGCAACGGAATCATAGAAGTTGCTGTAATTGCACCAGTACGTAGTGGCTGACGACCAGGCACTTGGCCAATCATGTCGCTGAGTTGACTCGCGAAGTCACCGAATGGAACCGACACCGTGTTACTGCCGGCAGACGCGCGGAAAACCCCAATCTGTTTCAATGGAATTGCGAGTTCATCACAGTTTTCGCCGCTTAGCCCATCAAGTGCAGATTCAATTGCATCACACCACTCTCCTACCGAACGATGTTTATTGGTCAGATCCGAAAGTTTTAAGACAACATCAAAAACACGAATGAGGGCAGAGATTTCATCTATGTCCGACAGATCAACATCATCTAAAGCGTCAACACCAAATGCGTCAAATGTTTGGGTGCCATCTGGAACAAGCGCACCAAGCAGCATCTGCTCTAGCGAGTTGCGCCAAGTGTGCGCACTCAAATCTGGTGCGTCAAGACCATTTCGTTTTCGATGCTCAATCGTGAGACCCCACCGCACATTTGCGTTATTGGTATAGCGATACCAATGCTCGACTCCCTCAGAATTGATTCCAAGATTACGCAGAACAATTGGAGACGTAGCCACAGAAAGCACTCCATCAACTGAGCACCGAGATTGCGCAAGATCAAGCAAGCGAGCCAACAATTCCGCACCTTCATTGACTTGACGAATACCACGATCCGCAACAACAAGTGGAAGTTTGATGCTTTGACCACCAGCTTTTAACACTCGGGAGAACGTGGCTTCAAGGTACGGAGCCGCTGCCTCAATATCAGGACACATCACCACAATTTCATGGGGTTGCAAATCTTTAATGTCGTTAAACGCATGAAGTAAAGCATCATGGAGCACTTCAATTTGTCGGCCCAAATTGTGACACCGGTGAATGACAAGTGAGCGGTCATCCTTTTCTATTGGATCTGACTTGATTGATGTATCTGCAACAGGTTGTTGCACCTTCAGTTTTGATCGCTTTGAAAACAGATATCGAATTTTGAAGTACTGCGCAATGAACCCGACAAATATCGAGGCGATCAAAAATTTGGGTGTTGTTCCAAATTTCAAATCAAGAATAAGACCGATCACAAACAACGGAAGTACGACGCCCAGTATTCCTTGACTACGTCGCAATTCGACTTCTTCATACTTTGTTTCCTCAATTACAGAACTACCAAGATTGGTAATCATCCCCTGCATGCGCCCAAGAAGCGAACGAGTAGAAACAAAGTTATTTGCTCTGTGCGTAGCCATGATGTCTTGAGACGCAAGCAATGTTTCGAGCTCCTGCGAACCCAACAGCCATGAGTTAACCAATGGGTCGATATCGGTCGGCATGGATGGAGTTGGATTGCGCTCTGGAATCAGGCCAACTGTGGGGTCAGCAGTCACTCCCCATTTTTTTGAAATGGCTGGAGATGGGTGGACTAACACAACGCGCACTCCTACATGATCTTTGAGTTGCAACAATGCATCGATCTGGCCAGGGCTGAGCGACTGAAACCCGATCACCAAGATCTGTTTTGGTGTTTTGGCTGATAACTCTGGCTTACGCGCAGCAGGGCTTGGCTGACCAATTCGCTTACGAACTTCACTCCACAATTGAAACTGCCACATATCGGTGGCGTTCAGTTGCTTTGCATTTGGGTTGTGAGCAGTTGGGCTCACAGTTCCCTTGCCTTGCTCCCACAAACGAATCATTGCTGGGCGCCGTACGTGATAGCGATCAAACCTGTCGGCAATTGCTCTAGCGGCAATGAGTGGGCCACCTGATCGCTTAATAATTGGTTCGTATTGGGCATCGGCAGAGATGACATCGAGCACATGAAACGTAAGATTCTCGATCAACCACGGATCTTGCTCGCCAATTACTGGTGGTTTGAGAAACTTTGTGAGCGAACCAGGAAAATCGACCTCGACATTGGCGATAATTCCATCTTCTGAATTTGGCCCACTTGTTCCAAGCTGTTTTGCAACTTCAGACATAAGCCATGCCTTAACGCCCGCAGTTGGCACGACAATATGCTGCTTCGCAAATATGTCAACTGGTTGGCGAAGATACTCAAGCGCTGGGGCGAGCACATCCGAGAGTCGGCTGACGTATTCAACTTGCAGACTCATGAACCTCCCGATGGCATTACAGACACTTTAGTGAAGTGGGACGCTGGTGAGACAAGGCTCAACCGCGCGCAGTGATACTACGCACGGGGTGATGCGGGGTGTGACGTTGAGAAATACCAAACCAGATCACACGCGACTGTGGTCAGTGCGTATTGATGTCAGGACAACATCAATCGGAGGAAAACCCCATGTCAGTAGCAGTTCTCGAACAAGCAGCAATCGGTCGGCCAATCAATCGTCTCGGAGCGTCGATCTTTCCCGTGTACCTACCAGGACAGGGTCTCCCCTTTCACTTCGTTTCAGGCGCAGCGTCTGGAATCGTTGTTGGCGAAAAACCAAGTGCGGAAGTGCCAACTTTGCAAGTCACTAATCCAAATGGCCATGCAGTATTGATTCCTGAAGGACAAGTATTGGATGGCGGACATCAAACACGAACGGTGAACGTGAGCATTCTTGTTCCGGCCGGCGCAACCATCGATATTCCTGTGAGCTGCGTAGAAGCTGGTCGTTGGGGTGGAGGCAATTCCTTCACAAACTCGGATCGCTTTGCAAACCGTCGAGTGCGCCGCGCGAAAATGGAAGGCGTCCGTGAAAGCCTTCGCCATAGCGACAGCAAGCGCTCAGACCAAGGCGCAGTCTGGCATGCGGTTGACTACGAATTGAGTCGCAAAGGAATCCACAGTCCTTCTGCAAACTTTCGTGACATTGAAGATTTTGCCCAACGTGACAATGCATCTGCGCAGGCAATTCAAGATCTGGTGCGTCGAGGACCACTCCCCGGGCAGCAAGGCGTCGTAATTGCACACGGCCAACGAATCGTGAACGCAGAGTTGTTCGCAACCCATGAGGCATTACTGGCCAACTGGGAAGCACTCATGCGCGGAATCGTGCTCGACGCACCAGGCGATCACAATCTGCGACCATCGGCAACTGCTGCGCTCAAGTTTTTGAGTCGATTGTCTAAAGCGGAAATCATCAGCAAGCCAGGTGTTGGACTTGGCACCGAAGAACACGTGCGCTCAACACGACTTGTAGGACACGGCCTTTCTTTTGAAGGCGCACTCGTTCATGCCAGCGCATTTGCACTTGCGGCCTAACCGTTACACCCCTTTGACAAGATACTCATCACCCCCACGACAGGAGAACTAATGACCAAAGAGCACAAAAAAGTAGTCCGGGTTGAAAAAACATACTGGGACATGACCCACGAAGAAAAGTATGCATACGTTACGGGCATGCTTGAGGGATTCAGTCCAAACGAAGAAGTGAGATCCAGGGCTCAACAAGCATTGAGCAAAGATGCAGATCCCCAGAGTATGAGTGACCCAGAAGCTCGATCGTTCCGACGTCACTGGTGGCAACTAGGGACTGTTGTTGTGGTGCTTGTTGCATCAATCGTGTTTTCAATAAGACTCGCAAGTAATCCAAGTTCATCTGCGTTTGATGTTGCTCGCAATCTGCAGGCGGCAGGCATCATCTGCACGCCAGGTGAACTCGTGACCAATTCAAGCGGAGCTGTGCGCGAAGGACTCCCCTGCACAGCTGGTGATCTCATGTACGAAATCACTACATATCCGACTGATCAAGCAACCGACGAGGTAACTCGAATGGTTGAAGATGGTGTTGGATGCCAGCTTGCCGTGAGTCGTTCGTCATCAGTATTTTCCATGCTGATCGGCGACAGATTTTCAATCTTTGTGGCATCAACGTTGCCGACCGGCATTGAGGAACTCACCAACACACGCAGAGTCTTTCAAGACGACTGCCGCGCCGAAGCGCTCTAGGTCAGGAAAAGGAAATTGCAATGGGATTATTTACTGGGTACATCATTTATCGAGCCGGAAAACGCAAGGGTGCGCGTAAGGCCGAAAGACGAGCAGCAGCAAACGACTGTGATTCGTACGGCAGCGAACTATGCAGCTCGTGCGATGAATTGCCACTTGACCAATACTCGTGCGATGAGTGTGGCCTCTGTCCGTATTGTTGCGACTGCTAGAAGACGTCACCTCTACATGTGTATTTGTCGTGGGTTAGGTTGTGGGTTATGGAAGTGAATGGCTACAAGATCGAACCAGGCGCAAACCTGACAGGTGCAAACCTCACAGGCGCAGACTTGTCAGATGCGGACTTGACTGGCGCAGATCTGTCCCGCGCAAACCTTGTTGGCGCAAATCTGACCAACGCAAACCTGACTAACGCACACTTGGAGATGGCGGGCGTAGATGGTGATGAGTTAAATCTGGCTGGGGCAAACCTGACAGGTACAAACCTGACCGGCGCAACGCTATGGCTTGCGGACCTGACCGGCGCAAACCTCACAGGCGCAAACTTGACTCACACAGACTTGTCAGGTGCCGATCTGATTGAAGCAAACTTACATACCGCAGACTTGACTGGCACAGACCTGACTGCGGCAAACCTGACTGGCGCAATCTTGACAGGTACAGACCTGTCCAATGCATACCTGCGTGGTGCGATCATGCCGGACGGCACAAGTCACGACTAACAAGATAGACGAACTGGTTTAGGCTGTTGACATGGGTGACAATACCGATGAAGAGTTCGACGAGGAAGATGACGACGAAGAGTACGAGCCAGATTATGACGGTCACCCCTCCTGGTATGAACCAACGCAGTGTTCCATGTGCGACATGTTATTTATGCCCTCTC
>JBJOEQ010000076.1:0-34881 GCA_046049195.1 Actinomycetota bacterium
CTTTCATCTCAACATTGAAGATGGTCTTGTGACTGGTTTTCCATTGCGAGAACACACCCGCAAACTTCTTGCAGCCCACGGGTTGGGCACTCACATATCCAGCGTGCCAAAGATTGAGAACGCTTCGTGAGTGCGTTGCTTATTGCATGTTTTGGCGCCGTTACTGGTCTTGGTGCATTTGTCCTCAATGGCGCGTTTCGCGGTGGGCGTGGGCTTTCATCGCTGTTCATTTCTCAGACTTCTGTTTCAAGCTCGGGTTTTGTATGGAGGTGGCAGTCGCTGATGGTTCCAGCGATTGCGATAGTGGTGTACGTAGCGAGTGGGTGGGTCGTAATCGCTTTTGCTGCAGGGGCGGTGGCTGGTGCAACACCCGGCATCGGCCGTCGTCCCGTAAAGCACCGCGACGAACAAGAGTTAGTTGATGCAATTGCATCGTGGACTGAACAGTTGCGCGACACACTTGCAGGTGCTCACGGTCTAGAACAAGCAATCATCGCTACTGCACAGCACGCACCACTCCCGATTATCAAGGCGGTCGAGCGACTTGCAGCATTTATGTCATATGGGTCACTCACCGACGGACTGCGCCGTTTTGCTGAAGATGTTGATCATCCAACCGCTGATTTTGTTGCAGCGGCATTAGTGACTGCTACCCAGCATCAGGCTCGAGACATTGGCGTGCTGCTTGGTCATCTAGCCCAATGCGCACGAGATGAAAGCCGAATGCGCAGCAGGGTGTGGGTGGGGCGTTCACGAACTCGAAGTGCAGTGCGCATCATCACTGGAGTGATCTCTGTATTCGTTGGCGGACTGTTCATCTTTAATCGGGACTATCTGCAGCCCTACGAGTCGGTTGAGGGACAACTTATTTTGTCAATGATCTTGATGACATTTGTTGTGGCGGTTGTAATGATGCACGCAATGTCAAAGATTGAAGTTCCTGAGCGATTCGTGCGCCGACGAGTAAGGGTTGCGCGATGATCGCAGTCGTTTTAGCAGGGTTGTGCATTGGGTTTGGGCTAGTCATGGCGACATTGCCAACCACCACACGGCGTTGTCGAGATGTTCTCGCTGTCACGCTTCCAAAAGCACAAGCGCAGCTGCGTCAACGAACAGGTGATCGACATCGCACTGACTTGGCACTCACCGAGCGAGTGGCTCAAGACATGGTGGTACAAAAACTGGTCGGTGCTCTGGTTGGTTGTTTTTTCCCGATTGCGTGTGGAGCGTTGATCACGACAATTGGTGGCAGTCCGTCCACGAGCTTGGTGTTGTTGAGCTCAATTGTTTGTGGGTTTCTGGGTTTCGTGTTGCCCGACCGCATGTTGCGAAATACCGCCCAACGACGACGCAAAAGTTTTTTACATGCATTCTCAAGTTTTCTTGATCTCACCAATGTTTTGCTTGCCGGCGGTGCTGGCACCGAGACTGCATTACTGGCTGCGGCCGATGCTGGAGATGGCTGGGCTTTTGAACAACTTCGCAATGCACTTGTTCGTGCCCGCAGTTCACATCATTCACCGTGGGTCGAACTTGCTGCCCTGGGAGAGCGATTTAATCTCACACAAGTTGTTGAGGTCGCAGGCAGCGTGCAATTGGCAGGTGAGCACGGCGCGCGCATTCGATCATCGCTGTCGGCAAAAGCAGAATCACTGCGACACCGCCAGATGAGCGAGATTGAGGCGGCTGCAAATTCATCCACAGAGCGCATGGGTATGCCAATGGTGTTGCTGTTCTTGGCATTTATCGTTTTGATCGGATATCCCGCAGTCACCTTGATTATTGGTGGATTGTAAATGTTTAGTCGTTGCTGCACATTTGGCACACACGCGCACACATTCGAGCGAGCAACAGGTTGCTCTACGTATTCACCAACTAAACGAAAGAGGTAAGAGAAAATGACATCACTCAAAAACACATGGCAGTACTACTGGATCCGATTTACTGCGTCGGTCGAACAAGATGCCGATCGAGGAGAGGTGAGTGCCACAACAGTCGTCATGGCTGCAGCATTGATCGCTCTCGCGATCGTCGTTGGGGCAACCATCACGTCAAGGGTTCGAGACAAAGCAAATTCGCTCGATCTCGGCTGATATGAAATTTGACAACGGAGAGACCACAACGCAGGTACTACTTGGTGTGCCGGTGGTGTTTTCGCTTCTGTTGATGGCAATACAAGGCGCTGTGTTTTTTCACACTGCCAACATTGCGTCCGTCGCTGCTGCTCAAAGTGCTGCCGCTGGGGCAGCAGTTGACGGAGGTATGTTGCCAGCTCTCGACAAGGCTGCAAGAACAATCGCAGAGTTGTCTGGTCAGTCATATAGTTTGCCCCAAGCAGTGATTACCACTGACGAAGTAGTAATTACCGTGCGCTTGCGAGTGCCGCAAGTTGCGCCATTTTTCTCGTTCACTGTCACACGTGTTGCTCATGAGCCACTTGAGCGTTACATCTCAGAGATGGATAGATGATGCGCGAGGAAGGGAGTGCCACCGTTGAGTTGGTGCTACTCGCACCAATTTTGATGATCCTCGTGTTGTTTGTGGTGTATGCGGGACGGGGCGCTGAGGTGCTCACCCAGATTCAGCATGCTGCTGATCAGGGAGCGCGTGCGGCGTCAATGGCGCATCCGTCTCGAATGCAGGCCGTCGGCCGAGAGTCGGCTTTGCGTGATCTTGAGCAAAACGGTGCTGCGTGCATTAATGCGGTGGTCAACGTTGCTTTTGATGACGAGTCGACAATTCATACCGTGCTAGTGGAAGTGGAGTGCGCAGTCAATGCGACAGGTCTCAACTTGTTGGGTGTTCACGAGCGGCTTTTGCACGCCGAGTCGATAGAGGTAATTGATCGATGGAGGGTGGATTAGTTGTGCAACGTTCAACAGATGATTGTGGATCGATTACTGCTTTTGTGGTGATGCTGGCGATGACGTTTGTGGCGTGTGCGGGTCTTGCTGTTGATGGTGGTCGATTGGTCGCAGCAAAAGTACAACTTGCTGATCAGGCAGAAAATACTGCTCGGGCCGGAACGCAAGAGATCACCGGCCTGCGCACTGGCGACCCAAAAGTGGATGTGGACAAAGCAATCTCGACAGCACAAGATTTTATGACGCTTCATCAAATCCATGGTCAGGTAAGTGCAACGGAGTCCGAGGTGACAGTGACAACGACACGAGTTGTGCCGATGTCGTTACTGAAATTATTTGGGGTGGGGAGCCGACTGATTAGTGCTCAACGTTCTGCCCGACCAGTGACGTCTCCATGAAACGTTTTGTTGCTCTCATCGGAGGAAGCCTCTTTTTGATTGGGCTACCACTTGTATTGATCTTGAATGGCGTGACACCAGTAGTAGCGGCATCCGCTTTGGTCGATGCAGTTACGGTGCGCAACCCAGTACAAAGTGGCATGCAGGTTGGGCTACTTGGGTTGTGGTCAACATGGTTGTGGGGGTTTGGTTCAGTCATCATTGACGTCGTTCGCACATGGGGTGCGCGTCATGACCATTCGATTGGTGTCATGTCCAGCCGTTATTCGCTGTTGTTTGTTGTTGCTCTATGGTCAATTCTGTTTGCGAGCCGCCCTGCGCCAGCGGCAGCACGATCGGTAGCCAGCGAGCAAGTGGTGGCGGTAACTACGAGTGCAGTTGATGAACTATCGCATGATGCAGTTCCGCTTGCTCTTGGCAGTTCGGCAGTATTAATTGCTGGTTTGCTGACGTATGTCAGTTTTCTTCGAGACAAACAATTACGTCTTGCGCCTGTCGGATCATTCATGCCGCCGATGTCGCAACGATCAGCGTTTACCTGGGCAGAGTTACGTCATCGAAATCAAAAGCAACACTCAGAAGGGTTGCACGCAGTGACGCAGGCATTGCTTGCGGCAGGCGACAAATCTCAAACGGTGGTTGTGGATGACAGTTGGAAGACACGACAACTTGCTGACATACCAAACGAATCTGTTTTGCCGTTTCTCTATGTTCCACTCGGTGTTACAGCAAACGAAACTTTTCTCGTGGCGCTTGCACCAGGCACTCGCTTTGACATTGTTGCTACCGATATTGAATTGGCTAAAACTGCAGCGCGACATCTCATTGCTGTGGTGCAACTTGCGGCTCGGGACGGCAGCATTCGAGTAGTTATCGAGGCGCTATCAAAACTTGGTGGTCTTGACTTGTCAAATGATGTATCAACCAACGTTGCTGCATCCGTCACCAACACTGTCGTTCGTGTCGTGATTGATGTGAGTCAAGATATTCATGCTCCGTGTCTTGTCGTTGCAAGTAACGAAGCGGTTGTAAAGATTTGTGTGCTATCGGATTATCCAAACCGAATGCAACTCGGCACAAATGGTTGGATGATCATGCCAAGCAAACAACGATTGTCTGTATTTGGCCTGACCGAATTTGAAACCTCGGTGGTGCAAGATCTGTTGACTGAGTCATCTAAACCGGTTGCAGAGGACAAACGGCTATGTGAGCCGTTAGATGCTGATTGGAATGTGTGCGTGAGATTGCTTGGACCGGTCGACGCAGAAACTCGGAATGGAATCCCAATTAGTTTTGAGAAATCTAAGTCACTTGAATTGCTGGCATGGTTGACCACTCACCGCGAGCGCCCAACTCGGGTTGCTGCTCGCACGGCGTTGTGGGAGATCAGTGTGCAGGATGCCACATTTAACAACGTTGTCTCAGGATTGCGGCGAGGGCTCGCGTCTGGTTCGGTTGGTGTTGAACAGATCGAATTCTTACCCAAGACCTTCACCGACCATCTTTCAATTCATGGGTCAGTGATCACCGATGTGGATGTACTGAATAATGCTGTGAGATTTGTAAAAAATAGAGGTGATAGAGAATCGTGGTTTGGCTTACATGATGCTCTTGATCGCGTTCGCGATTTGCCGTTCGCGGGAACTGATTATTTGTGGCCAGATTCAGAAGGGATCACTTCTAATTTCATTTTGTCGGTGATTACTGGATCGATAATGGCTGCGGAGCATGCATTGCAGCAAGGCGATACAGAAGGGGTTTTTTGGGCAACCGGTCAGGGACTCAAGGTGTTACATGGCCACGAAGAACTCGTGGCCTTAAGAATGCGCGCATATGGTGATGTTGGTGACAGAGTAGGAGTCAATGCAGAATGGTCGAGTTATGAGCGCTCGTTACTTCACGATTCATGGAGTGGTGGTGCTCCGTCGCCAAGAATTGTTGCACTCAAACGCGAATTGATTGGCTGAATCGCAAATTCGTTGTCGGTACTTATACGATCAACGCATGACAATTCAGCCCCCAATCATTGACAGCCCAACCGAGTGGGTTGCAGATCACATCACTCGATACGTCGAGACAAATGGCGAAGACGGACACATGTGGCGCGGTGTTCCAACATTGTTGCTCACTACAACAGGTCGCAAGTCTGGTGCATTGCGTCGCACCGCGTTGATCTATGGAACGTTGGGCAGTGATTATTTGTTGGTGGCATCGAAGGGTGGATTTCCAACTCATCCGTTGTGGTACACCAACCTTGAGGCCGATGCAGTGGTGACATTGCAAGTTGGAGCCGATGTTTTTCAAGCCCGAGCATCAACAATGCCAGAAGGTGCAGAGCGTGATGCCGCATGGCAATCGATGGTCGATATCTGGTCAGACTTTGCTGTGTATCAAACTAAGACCGAGCGTCGTATTCCGCTCGTCAGGCTTACGCGAATTTAATTAATTCGTTGATGGCGTTCCGGCGCCAAGCATCAGTGCAGCGATCGTGAGTGGCGTATAGGCAATCAAGACTCCTACAAAGCCGTCGATGCGTCCTTCGGTGACTGCAAATGCGATGGGCAATAGCCATAAAAGATTGATACCCAGCACGCCAATCGTCACGGGTCTGTGTGATCCGAAGCGAAGCGCAAGATGCTGAAAAGCATGGCTGCGGTGCGCAACGTGTGGTTTCTGTTTGCGCACAAGGCGACCGATGAGTGTGACGGTGGCATCGACAATGAAAACTCCGAGCAAAATGACCCAAACCCATCCGAGGGACCCGACACTGTCGGCAACTATGAGTGAAAAAATGCCGATAACGAACCCAACGAAGCCGCTACCAACGTCACCCATAAAGATTTTTGCTGGTGGCCAGTTGAAAACAAGAAACCCGAGTGTTGCAGCAGCAAGTGCAAGTGGAAGTGACGTGAGGTTGTTGTCGTGTGTGGTGCGATGGATCAGGAATGCTGCGGCACCGCAGACCGACACCACTTCGGCACCACTGATCCCGTCAATGCCGTCCATGAAATTGAACAAATTGAGGAGCCACACCAAATAAACGGTGGCAAGAATGCCGCCAAAGATGCCGAGACTTACTTCGGTTCCAAAAACAGGAAGTGTTGGAAGTCCGCCGAGCGCGCTTACCGCAATTACTGCGGCCACAAAGTGCATTGCAAGTCGCGATCTTGCGTGAGAAAGTAGTTGGCGGTCATCTAGAAATCCGGTGAGAGCGACAATTGCACCACAGCCAATCAGAATCATGGCATTTTTGGTTTCGGTGTAATCAGTTGCCATCAAAGCGATAATCGCTGCAATAAAAACTAAGACAATTGCTGCTCCACCACCACGTGGAGTTGGGACGCTGTGCAAACTTCTGTCATTGGGGATGTCGAGCAGTTGCTTGTGTAGTGCAGACCTGCGAATGATCAGCGTGAGCAGTGCCGCCAGAACAGCCGAACCCGAAAAAATGACCAGTAACGAAGGGTTCATCTACTTAATACTTGCTTATAGACCGCAAGTGTTTGTGCATTAATGATCTCTGACGAGAATTGAGTTTCGACACGATGTCGACCTTCGGCGGCCATCGCTGTGCGCATGTCATCGTCATCCAGCAATGTGATGAGTGCTTTTGCGAGGGCCACTGAGTCTCGTGGTTCAACAAGCAATCCATTACGACCATTCTCAATAGATTCGCGGCAACCAGGAACATTGGTAGTAACGACAGCACGCTGGGCTGCCCCCGCTTCGATCAAAACCTTTCCAAATCCCTCGCGATAGGAAGGCAAGCAAACGATGTGGCTTTGCTGGAGCAATTGCGGGACATCTTCGCGGTATCCCAACCATAAAACCAAACCTTGGCTACCCAAGTTTTGATTTGATCGCTGGTCAATGCCGTGGGGTTACCGGAATCGGTGTCTCCGACAAGCCAAAAAATCACATCTGGGTGTGACCGTTTGATTATTCGGGCACTCTCCACGAACTCGAGGACACCCTTGTCTCGCAACATTCGCGCAACAAGCACAACAACTTTTGGACCGCTCGGCTCTGGAGTTGGAACAAAATCCTCCAACTTCACACCAGTGCCTCGAATGAGAATGATTTGATCTTTCTGTACAAACTGGCCATCCACGAGAGTCTGTAGGTCATCTGAATTCTCAATGATGGTGAGAGTCCGCTTTCGACCCAAAACGAATCGCAAAACAAGTCTGAGGATTGGACGTAAGAGTCGAGCTTTTCGATCTGAAGACGAAAATATGTAGCCCATGCCGACCGGCGCATTGACAATTTTTGATTTTGAGAAAAACAAACTCGCAAGCGAACCAATCAAGATTGGCTTAAGCGCAGCAAGATGGAGGATGGTTGGTTTAAATGAACGAAATATTCGAACCATTTGCAAAATTGAGGAAATTTCACGAAATGGATTTGTACCACTCCGCGAAATATTGTGAGTGAAAACCTGCAGGCCGTGATCTGCGATTGTCTGTTGGTACTTAGTGCAGTGGACAACGACTCCAACTTCGTAGCCTGCATCTTTTGCTGCAACAGCTCGATCAAGAAATAGGGAAAGAAAAGCCCAGTCTTCGGTAAATACAAAGAGGACGCGCGGTTGCTTGAGATTCATTTAGGCAACCAGTTCTTCTCGTGATGCCTTTCGGGCTTCAATTCCCACGATTGCAACTAGTCCCATCATCACAAAAAATGGCATGTTTTGTCGAGAGGAATTCCAATCAGTTTGTGAGACCAGTCCATAAAAGAAAGTGAACGTGAAGAACACCGATAGTCGAAGTTGCCCCCATTTGCGAGAAAAGCTGAAAAGCATAATTAGAAAGAGGAGTGGTGTCAGAAATGTGTCAAAGAAAACAAGTCGTACCAGAAGCAACGATGACACGGACGCATCAACAGCTTTGGATTCGGTGTTGAGAAGGGTGAGAAACTGCAACCCAAAAAGATTGGCAGCCAACCGAATGAATTTTGCTTGGTTGAATAAATCTGTGGTCAGTCTTAATGGAATTTTGTCCTTAAACGTTGCACCAACAAAAAACATGATGTTTCCGAATGTGTAGGTAATGAGTGTGCCTATGGAGATAACAGGAATTAAAAATTTAGGTTTGATATTTTTCATTAAATAACCGATACCCAACCCAACAATCATTGCCACGGCTAGATGGGGTCGCAATAAAAGTGTTCCGATGAGACCAACGATCCGCACTGAATAATTTGATTCGAGCATGAAGCTTGCTGCGAAAAATGCTATTGCGATATCTCTCAACGCAAGAGTGGACATAAAAATGAAAATCGGACCACAAAATAGTGCTACGTGCCACCATCGAGGAATTATTACATTACGTGAAAGAAATCTGCGACCGAGACGATAAATAAGTATCAGATACACCAATTGTGAAAACTTGAGTAGGAGTATTCCGTCAAATCCAAGTTTGGAAATGAAATAAACTGGCAAAATAACTGGGTATCTCCATCCCAATATTTCTTCCAACCGAATAGGGATACCTTCATTTGGAAGGTAGTAGTTGAGTAATTGCAAGTGAAATGCTTGGTCGTTGGAATAGAAGGTGATTTGCTCGGCGCCGTATCGAGAATAAATGTAAATAACTGCGATTACCCAAAATACAACGACAAATCCAATAAACACATCAATCTTTTGCTTGCGGCCTGCGAAAATTAAAAGAAGACTTGCCAACAAAATCGTTTGAGCCGCATACGACGTCAAGCTGATCATTCAGAGGTTGCCCTGTTATCGGTTTGCGGAAATGCGCGCAATATTCTCTCCGAACATAAGTGCTATCAAGCCTTGAAGCTACTTGACTCGCTGGGCAATAAGCCTACTAGCGAATGGCCGTAGCAATTTTGGTCTGGAAATTTCCCACTCACCTTGAAAGTCCAATTGTTTGGCACCCGTACCCTTTTTGAAGTCGTATACACCTCGGTTGTTTTTGATGTCAATGCCACTCAGATCGATCTGCTTCATTCCACGTTGAGCACACGTGTTAGCCATGAGCCAAAAAACTGCATGAGATGCATATGTCTTTCTTCCGGCGGGTGTCGTAATTGCAATGAAATCCCATGCACTGTCTTCAATGCAAATTGCGGCCCTTATTGCGAGCGGAGAGCCATCTGTGTCGTCAATTCTGACGCAAAGGAGTTGATCCCCAAATGTATCTATCACGCTTTGGATCTCTTCCACACTTCGCGACAGACTGACCCCTTTTACTTTTTTGAAATCGTCCATATAAGAATAGGCGTCGGATATTTCTTGAGCATTTGGCGAATCCCAGATATATGCAGAGTGGGGATTACGGTTAGATCGTTTTAAATTGCGTTTCCAATTTGAGGAACAACGATCAAGTCGCTCATTTTCGTCTGCGTCAAGCGCGTATATGAGGCTAGCGGTGGCTCCAATTGTCATTGGTGCAAGAAACCATCCGTTGGTGGTCAACTGATTCGTAATCGCTGAAGTTGAAGCGCACATCATGGAACTTCTGACGTAGACCAATCTTGATTGAAAGTGATTTTTGAGCGTGTCAACTAGATTTGCGTCCACATAGTTCAAATTTCCGATTGGACCGCCGGGAATCCATACGACAACCGAGCCGAGGGGCCCTTTTCGATACAAACACTGGGCTGCAGAGTGAATCACAGAATCTGAATCTGAAATCAATATTCGACAATGCTGCCAACCCGAGTTGTGCTTGTGCGCCGACCATTCTGCTGACTGATAAAGATTGAAATTGTCTAAACGGGAAGCAATTTGATTCCAATCTTTATCTGATCCCGACCAAACTTTCCAGGTATTTCGCATTGGTGATTGACTCATAGAAAATTAACCAACCAAAGTTGCTTGTAGTGATCTGGGGCATTCTCATTCACTGATTCTGGTAATTCTGGCCAGTTAATCACCTCAACGCCAAGGTGTCGAACCTTTCCCTGAATCGCTTTCGCTGATTCGGTGTCTCCATAAAAGGGGAAACCATATGGCACACAGTTTGTAGGTAATGATCCAAACACGCGAGTTGCCGAGCTCTGTGGAATCAAATGGGAAACCGTGTCATAAAGCGCGCGACGACGACGCGTCTCTTTGTCAATATTGAGTTTCATGATCCGCTTCATTGAGGAGTCTCGAGGAGCGGACAAATCAATCTTTTCGTATTCAGCATTTGGTGGAGAACTGGGTAAAGCTGCGCCAGTAACAACTTTTCTGAGCAACCTCGTCACCACTTGTGACCAATAGAGAAATGGCAATCTGCAAATTTTCTGCAAGTTCACCAAGATTGCCTGGAGTGTGAATCGGAACCCTAAGAATTTATGCTGAAATCGTATTTGTTCTGGAACTGACTGGAGCGATTCTGAATCATTGACAGATAATTGAGCGCCGTCTGGTATCCGAATAGTTTTGCGAATACTGGTGATCCCGAAGTGCGAACGAGTACCGAGTAATTTGCCATGGACATCCGCACTTAAATAACCGTGCGCGTTATCTTCGATGAGTTTGGCTCCGGTTTTGGAGCAAAACTCGTGAAAGATTGCTAAATCTTGTGCGAATCCGAAATAGTTGACTGCAATAACAGCAGTGGTCCGTGGTACTGATGCAAGCTCAACTGGACACAAGGATTTATCGACTGAATAAAAAATTGGGTGAGCCCCAACAGTATGAATTGAAGCAACAACATCTTTGCAAATCAATGCTGGCACCAACACATTGTCACCAGGTTGAACCCTCGCAAGAACAAGAGCTTGAACCAATGCCTGTCTTGCAAACGCATAGTACCGATGGTGATTAGTGGTGGAAGTGAAAGTCATGACTACTTCCTAACTACCCATCTAGCGACTGTGAGTGCAAGCGCTGCGTAACTACGGACAAAAAAGGGAGATTTGATAATTGCCCTGAAGAAAAAATTAGATGCCAAGCGGTATTCTTTTACTCGCATACATGTTCGCCCGGCACTATAAATAGCTTTTGCTTTTCTGTTCCTAGCTTTGAATGAGAATAAATCCTTCTTCTGTGCATGTGAAATATGGTGCTCAACTACAGCAAGTTCGGCATTGAGGTGTCGTAGAACTGAGCTGCTTGCACCTAGTTCGTGTCGGCGGTATTCCCCGAGAATTTCATCGACAAAAACAAAACTCGAAGTTATTTGAGAAATTTTCAACCACAATTCATAATCTTCAGCAGTGGTGAACGTGGAGTCTTCACTGAAACCACCCACTTTGTTCAATATGTCTCTGCGAACAATAGTTGCCGATGTAGACAAACAGTTACCCCTGAATAGCAGTTTGTCATGGGTCGCATTTGAAGATGGTCCATAGACAATATTTCGCTGTCTTGTATCAGCAGAAACCCATTTTTCGCCATGACAAACCAAGTCATTTCCACCCTCAAGTTCGACAAGGCAGCGAGATAACTTCTCTGAATACCAAACGTCATCCGAGTCTAAAAAAGCAATAAATGGTGCAGATGATCGCTGGATTCCTTCGTTTCGTGAAGCTGCGATTACTCCGTTATTTTGAAAATTGATGACCTTGAAACGAGGCTCATTAAAGCTTTCAATTATTTGCAAAGTCTCATCTGTTGAAAAATTATTTATGATAATCGCTTCCCAGTTTTGGTGTGACTGTTTGATTATTGATTGCAGGGCTTGGTTGAGAAATTTTGCATGATTAAATGTAGGAACAATTATCGAAACAGTAGATATTTGCGAAGAAGACATTCCTGACTGTTGCGTCATGATGCGAATCTCCGACTGAGTTCGAGTAGCTGGTCGAGTTCGAAATTTAAATTGTTTTTTGCTACAAATCCCGATGCAATCAATTTGTCAATTTTGAAATCTAATAGTTCATGACTATCTGTTGGTTGTTGGGCAGCATGAGTGAGATCTGGGGTATAGCCAAGAATTGTCTGGCTACGCTCGGCAATCATGGTGGCCATTTCAATGAGTGAATATGATTGCGGTCCACCTAGGTTAAATAAACCATCATGAATATTGCTTGCCGGTAAATCAAGAAAATGAATTACGGCTTGCGTGATATCACTTACAGGAATAAAATTTCGTTGCTGAACTCCGCTTGACTTCAAATGCATCTTGCCAGTCGTGGCAGATTGCTTGCATAAGTCGGGGACCAATGCATGCCAAATATTGGCTGAAATATCGAGTGGGAAACCAAAACCGTTTGCGCATCGAAGCCTGATTCCAAGTAAATCTCCACTTTCATGGGCTTGCTTGACAGCAAGTTCACCGGACAAATGGCTGGTTCCGTATGGATGTGTGCAATGAGTCGGGCTGAGTTCATTGATGGTTCCTGTGAGGGGAGAACCATAAACCTGAGCGGTGGACATGAAGAGAATTCGGTTAACTTTTGCCCTTGACGCAGATTGAACGAGCAGTTGAGTTCCTGTTCCAGAAATCAACTCGGCGAGTTCTGGGTTGGCAAATGCTTCACGATCATTTAACGCAGCCAGATGAATGATTGCTGAAACTCCTGTGCACGCAATTTCAATTTCTGCTGCGCTTCTTAGATCAAGACTTACGACTTCTGCGGCTGGTGCCCAAAGAGGAGATGGACGTATCGAACGAGTTGCAAGTCGAATATTCCAATCACCAGAGCGATGAATTTCGGCCGCAATCCGACAACCAAGGTTGCCAAATCCTCCGGTCAGGAGGACTATCGGTTTCATTTGTGCTTCAAAGCCCAGTCATAGGGGATGTGATTATCCGATGGGTCGAGGCGACTAATTTCAGTCGGATCATGGGGAATGCTTGCGCAGTTAGCAACAAGTGACATTTCAGTTCCAATACCTTTAAATCCATTCCAGACATTTGGTGGAACAGTAACGAGACAATAGTTGTCTTTTCCCATAAAAATTTCCTGAACCTCACCGTGGGTCGGGCTGTCCTTGCGGTCGTCGTAGAGTACAAATTTAATTTTCCCAACAGGTACCGCATAGTTGAGAGTCATTTTTGAATGAATATGCCACGCCTTGACAACATCTGGGTACACACCAGAAAAATAGATTTCACCGAACTGCTCATATGCAGAGTCTGTTGATTTGAGCATGTGCATCACACTGCCGCGCTCGTCATGAATTTGAAGTAGTGGCGTAATCTTTACTCCATCAATCATGGTGGCTCAATTCGTATGTCGCTAATTGCTCAGTAGATGAGGCAAGAGTGTCAACCCCATCGTTGAAATCTTTGTACCACTTTATTGTCTCATGGACAGTTTTTTGAAAATCCCACCGAGGCGCCCACCCCAATTGTTCTCGAGCCTTGTCGCAATTGAGCTGCAGGAGAAGTGCTTCGTGGGGAGTTTCGTGATCAGACAAAATATTGAGTGCTCCTGAACCCCATTCGCGAATCGCAGTCTCAGTAACTTCCTGAACTGTATGCACAGCAGTCTCCGGTGGACCAAAATTCCACGAACCCATATTTCCACCTGATTCTTGGAGCAACTTTGCGCCGAGGGTCACGTAGCCAGAGAGTGGCTCGAGCACATGTTGCCAAGGTCGAGTTGCAAGTGGTTTACGGATCTCGATAGGCCTATCGGCCATCAGTGCGCGAACACAGTCAGGAATGATTCGATTGTTCGACCAGTCGCCTCCACCAATGACATTTCCCGCACGTGCGGATGCCGCACCGAACTTCGCACGGGTCGAAAAAAATGATTTGGCATATGAAGCAAATACAAGTTCCGCTGCCGCCTTTGATGCCGAGTATGGATCGTGCCCACCAAGTTCGTCCGACTCTACATATCCACGTGTTATTTCTTTGTTGAGGTAACACTTATCGGAAGTGATGTAAACCAATGCTTTGATGTTGGGGTCACGACGAGTCACCTCAAGAACATTCGTAGATCCACCTACGTTGGTCTCAAAGGTCTCTCGAGGGTCGTAATACGACTGCATGACAAGTGCTTGGGCGGCCAGGTGAAAGATAATTTCTGGTTGAGCATCTGAGACGAATTTAGAAAGATGATCGAAATCTCGGATATCTCCGTTTTCGTGTTGAATGAGCGATTCAAGTCGGAGTTTCTCAAAGTGCGAATTCTCTTCTGCAGGCAATGCATATCCAAAAACTTCAGCGCCATGCAGTTGTAGCCACAAACTCAGCCAAGAACCCTTAAATCCTGTATCTCCCGTAATCAGAACTCGACGACCACGAAATTGCTCTAGTGCGCTTACCAGGTTTTCCATGGAGCCTGTTTCGTCGAAAGCAAAGAATTCAGCAACTGCCAATCTCGTGCGGTGTCCATGCACTGCCAAAAACCGTCATGTTGGTAGACGGCGAGTTCTTTCTTTGCAACTAGAGACTTAATTGGTTCCTGTTCGAAGACGAGGTCACTTTGGTCGTTCAGTACACCGAAGACACGTGGGTCACAAACAAAGAAACCGCCAGAAATCAACCCCTCGCTAGCTTGTGGTTTTTCGTTGAATTCGGAGACGAGACCGTTGGAGTCTGCTCTCAGTTCGCCAAATCGACCTGGCGGGCGGACACCTGTCACTGTGACAATTTTTTTGTGGTCTTGATGAAATTCGAGCAATGAATCCAAATTGACATTGCTCAGTCCGTCTCCGTAAGTCAAAAAGAATGGGGCATCATCGACATACTTTCGAACTTTGCTAACACGACTTCCAGTCATTGAGTCATGTCCTGTGTCAACCAAAGTTACCTTCCAATGCTTTTCATCATTGGAAGAGTGAAATTGAATTTCGTTGGGTTTGCCCAATTCAACCGTGCAGTCTTGGGTGTGTGCTTGATAGTTGAGAAAGAAATCCTTGATTACTTGTCCCTTGTGACCGAGGCAAAGCACAAAATCGTTGTGGCCATAAGAGGAGTAATACTTCATCAGATGCCAAAGAATGGGTAAACGGCCAATCGGCAGCATTGGCTTTGGGATGTCTTCATTTACGTCGCGGATTCGGGTCCCGTACCCACCACAAAGAATTACTGTTTTCATTGGTGCTCACCTAGTTCTGTTAAAAACCTGATCCATACCAGTACTTCTTTTTTGTCAACAATCAACCGCCCTTACATTATGCCGTGATTCGGTAGCTATTGCGTGAGCACTGTTTGAAGCGTTATTGAAGCCAATGAAAATCAAGGGTTTCGTTACTCGTGAGACCTAAAACTAGAGACCTAGTAAAACCGTCCATAATTTCAAATCTGAATTCAGGTGGAGTAGTGAATCGATGCGATTTGTGTCGCGCTGATGAGATTTACTCAACTCAAGTGAAAGCTCAGAACTGTTTGAAACAAACACGGCATCAGAAAGATTTCGAAGAGGGCTGTAATTCATAATTGCTGGATCAAGGATAGAGATGACATTTTTATTTGCACAATAAGCCTCAAGCGAACTTGTGCTTGAACTAGCCGCAATCACAATTGAGCATTTTTTAAAAATGTCTGGCAATAAATCATTTGTGATAACAATCCCCAACGATTCGTTGATTGGCCAAGGTCCGGAATCAAATGGGTGTGGTTTGAACCACACCTTGCCAATTGTCGGCATTTTTAAAAGTGATTCCTGAACAATATTTAACAAACGATTAGTTGGGAGGGTAAAGAAGTCTCCAAGAATGAGAAGATCGTCCGCACGTTGCTCGTCGCTTTCGACTGATCCATCAAGGTATTGATACATCAACGCTTCCACGTCAACAATTTTTTCTGGGCTCACTCCTGATTTCTCGAGAAGCGTTCTTGAAATCAGGCTGTTCACCGCAATTCGATCCGGAGTTGGTCGGAACCTGATTCGGTTAGCCCCATCTCTTGAAATACTTCGTCGATCAACAAAATGTCTCAAGTCCCAAAATCGAATTGGTGCATTAACAACACCTATGAGTTGACCATGACCATTGGCTTTCCACGCGTCTATCAGTGCCATTTCCCAAGGCTGGTTTTCCATTAGGTACATGCCAAGCGGGCAATGAGGGATTGTTGCTAGTGAACTTTGAATAGTTGAAATCAGTATGCAGTGTCGCATTGCAGTCGTCCCCAGCAGGGATTGGTCCCACTCATGTGCAAAAAGTGGCCATAAATCAAGTTTGGAGTCACTTGGAACGAACGCTCGAGACATTGCGGCGCTATTTGGAACTGAAAGTACTAGACGCCAATAGGTTTTGAGAGTTTGGATAACGATCCGCAATGACAATCGTGACTCAAATAAATAATGTGTTGTCTCTTTCTTCTTATTGATTCTGGACAAAAGTTGCTGCGCGCTTTTGGCCGATGGAGTGGCTGACGACTCAATGAATTGGTGCACCCACGTTGCCCTGAGTCGCTTTTTGGAAAATTTTTCAATGAGAAGATTCCAATATTGCGAAACGAAATTTCCATCACGAGCCTTGTCTACATCAAATCGCATTAGATAATCAAAAATCATTATTTCTGATGATTCTGTTGTCAGACGTAATGGCCTCACCGATACCAGCCAAAGTATTTGCCGAATAAGAACTAGATGTGCGGACACAACTAGCGAAAACTTTCGAATCACTCCCGACCGTTTGCTCTTTTGATTCGGAATCGGATCACTTCTGAAGGATTTTCCATTTGCAATGCAGAATCGTTGAATTGAATGTTGGATCGAGCGATCTTCACTGGCCAACTCAAGTTCCACCCATGAGCGACTATTGAGGATCTCTTCAAGTGCAAGCAATTTGATTGCGTCGGTGGTTCGACTTGAGTCATTCCAGCGTGTGGATGCAAAGAGTGTCATCCACCAATAACTCATAGAAGGTGTAACCGCCAAGTGGTCTTGAACTGACTTTCCTTTGATTTGAGTATTGCCTAGATCATGAACGAATCCGAGAAAGCGATCATGGAGACGATCTGCGTGCAACTCGATATATTCGGGCAGCGATATGCAGGAGACTTCTTGACCGCTGTCTGCAAATTGCCGCCACAAAATAACGACTTGATAGTTGGATGGAGCTGGAAATTCTGAATCCCAAATCAGTACATCAGATTTGGATGTTTGAGTGCTCATGAGTCTTCCGAACTTATCGGTAATTGCTGCTGAGTAATGATGCGCCGGAGCAATCTCAGAGGTCTTTCACTAGTTCTTGAAAAATGTTCACAAAAGAATTGGCGAGCCTCGGTCACTTCTTCACTTTCCCACCAACCGTCTACGTCGTCATAGATTTGCGAAAGGTGAGCTGCGAGAGTTTTCGGGTCTGTATGAAAAATGCCAACTTCTGCGAGTTTCTCAAAGATAGGTTTTGCTTCGTCTCGTATCTCTGTCCAACTTGGTTTCCATGTGATGATGGTTGGAATTCCAAGCGCAAAAGTCTCGGGGAAAGTAGTGCTGTTGTGCGCGACTATCACCAACTTTGAATCCCGCATTAATGAACTGAATCGAGTATTTCCTGCATCAACATGTAGTTGTGGTAGCTGGTTCTTCCATTTTTCGAGAAGTGAGTGCCCAGTGTCTTTTTGTCCATGGTGCAATCTGACATGCAGGTGTTGTTGACATATTGGACTAATCAGTTGCAGAACTTCAGTCACATGCTCCAGGTATGGAGACGATTCATCTATATCGCCCCAAATGCTTCGAGGTGCTGCCCACAAGTGATCTGCAACAAAAGTGACCTTTGATTGCTTCTTTAAGGACGTGATTTGAGCGCCTACCTTGGTCAGAACAACTCCGGGAATAGTAGGACCTTTGGAATCCCAACCCCACGTGATGTACTTATCGGCAACTGCAATCTCGTGACGCTCAGCGAATGTTGGGTATTTTGTAATCCCATAACTTCCACCGTGTTGTCCAAGAATGAGACAAGTTCCACGAGATGAAGTTTCGGCAACCCAGACATTGAAAACATCGTCGTATAGGTGTCGATTAGACGTAAAAATTGCTTTGGGGGATTCGGGGTAGTTCATGTGATGAGTAGAGAGTTTCAATTGGTTGAATCCCTCTAGATATGCAGTGGGTAAATAATTGCGTACAAATTCAATGAGCAGATTTTCGAATTCATCATTTGAATGAGGTGCAAAAATTAATTCTTTCCGTCTATTTTCGTCACACTCCACATTTGGAGACTGAACGATATTGATTCGATGTGGCCACGAACCGAGCATCAGACTCAGGAGAGCCTCTTTTAACCGAGGTAAGTAGGTAGCGGTTAATACATACTTAGTCCCAGATGCAGTAGAAGTTTTTGGTGGAGTATCGGGGGGTTGCTCAAGAACTTGCACTGTGCTTGTTTCGACAGCAGTGCAATGACCCCAAACGTCGGAGATAACCAAAGAGTTCCAATTTGGAGATTTTGCAAATATATTAAATTCGGAAAAATTTCTAGCAGCACGAACACTTTTGTTCTGGTCGATTGCAACAAAAATGATTTCATCGTGCTGCTTTTTGATATTCGTTAAAACAACGGCTCGGCTTACGACTAAATCAATGAATGACCGCAGCCAGACTCCGGTGATAATCGACCAGTAACGTTCCGATTCGTCAATTTGGTGGCACTGATTGAGGGCAAGTGTGAGTTGTCGGCTGAGTGTTGAGTGCAGGGACTTTGATAGTTGAAAATAATGATTTTTATCGACTGGAGTAACTTCGGTATTCGCAATCTCATATGTGTATTTATCAAGAAGCGAATCAGGGTCATCGGGAAGACAAAATGTTCCTATGAAAACAAGATGACCTGAATTAGGCCATCTTGAACGGTCGGTTGTTGTGATCAGGTAACTGGTCAAGCAACACCTAATTTAGTCGTTTAAAGCCAGAATCACAGATCGGGCCATTCAGCAACGGCATCACATCTTTGCCATCCTCGCATTGCTTTATCTTCTGAAATATCGGATCCAGCAAAGTGAAGTACTCGTCTAAAACTTCTTGTGTGTGCTCGGTGCAGACATAAACGCTGTTTGATGCAAGGAATCCTTGGCCAAGCATTTCCTGTGTAATGAGTGTTTTGTAGGCAAGTGCGTTTGGCGACTCAAATGTGAAATTGGTGAGAGATGGCAACCCACCCGTGGTGATTTTTAATTCATGCTGCTTGGCGAGATCGTGCCAACGTTGTGTGATTGCTTCACCAGTTTTGGTGATCTGCGACCAGGATTCAGTGCGACTCATTACATCAAGAGTTGCTAGGGCGGCAGTCGGGCCAATTCTTTCGGTCCAAAATGTACTGCTAATAAATGTTGTCTGAGCAGCCTCCATGATCTCCCGACGACCGATGATCGCGGTGATGGCGTAACCATTTCCTAGTGCCTTACCGAACATCGCCATGTCTGGCTCGACACCATACATTTTGTGCAGTCCACCAAAAGTTTGACGAAACCCTGAAGTGCATTCATCGAACATCAGCACAATGCCATTTTTTGTAGCGAGGTCGCGAACCTTTTGTAAAAATCCATCTTGAGGTCCGACACTGCGAGAGACTTCCATCATGATCACACCGATGTCGTTTTGTGTAATTAAGTTTGTAAGACCATCGATGTCGTTGTAGTTGAAAGGGAGGACGGTTCCTTTCAAGTTTTGAGGAACTCCATTGGGTTCAAGACCTGGCAATAAGTGTCCTGCGAGCTCTTCGTCATTGCCTAGATTGGCAGCAAGATACCAATCGTGCCAACCGTGGTATCCACAAATTGCAACCTGTGCTTTGCCGGCTGCTGCTCGAGCAATCCGAATTGCAATTGCATTTGCTTCGCCGCCGGATCGAGCGAAACGAACCATGTCTGCCCATGGGTGCATCTCGACAAGCTTCTCAGCGAGGTACACCTCTTCAGGGCAGTTCAACGTTGACATGTTTCCTGCATCAACAGTTTTGCGAACTGCATTATCTACTTCATCGTTGCCGTATCCCAAAATGTTGGTGCCGATGCCCATGATTGACATGTCGGTGTATTCGTTGCCATCGAGGTCCCACACTTTGCAACCCTTTGACTTGCTGAAGTAAGCAGGCCATTGATCGGGGAGGAACATCTCGGCACGCTTTGAGAGGAGCATGTTGCCACCAGGAATTACGGCTTTGGCTCGTTTCCAGAGTTTTTGACCATTTCCCATTGCTGCACCTTCGTTTCTTGCGATAGCAGAATTTCTGTTCAGTTCGACCGAATAGGTTTCGTATATCCGAAGAATATCTTTCCACGAAAAGAGTCTGTTGGGGGCAAAGTGTTCAACCACGAAGCGAACCACCTCAAGATCTTGGTCTTCATCCACTGTCCATCGAAGGTTTGAGAAGTCTTGATCTGCCGTGACATTGAGTGTAGAAAAATGACCAGATTCTCGAATATATGGGGTCACGTGCTCGCGGTCGCTCGGTGAAGGGGCTTCATTGTGGGCTCGCTCTAACGCGGCGAAACTAAAAACCTCTATGTCGAGCCCATCTGGGAAAGTTGGCGGATTTGCATTGCAGAGGTAATCAACATCGCCAGTCTTGAACCTGTGAATTGCTTCATCAACCAATTGCGGGTCGATTAATGGGCAGTCTCCTGTGATGCGAATAATGATGTCACCAGCAAATTGTTGCGCAGCAAAATAGAAACGCTCGAGAACATTGTTCTCGCTGCCTTGAAATGATTGATATCCCAAACTTTCTACGTGTTGTACCAGTGGAATATTTTTTGAGTCAATTGAGGTTGCTAAAACAATCTGGTCTATTGCTGTGGATTGAGAAAGTCGAGTAAGCAACAACTCAATGAGTGGTATTCCGCCAACCTCACGCATCACTTTGTTTGGTAGACGCGTTGATCCCATGCGGGCTTGAACGATCGCAAGGACCTTCACTGCTTATTCCAGTTCATAGGTTGAATTAAATCTACGTCTGTTACTTGCAGGCTTTGTGGAGCACGAACGTGGTCACCGGACGATGCAGCAATGATCTGACTCAATTCATTCGCGGATGTAACCCCAATAATTACTCGAGAAACTTCGGGGTAGGACAGCACATGCCCGACACAGGCTGCGAGTGGGCTCATTTGCTGAGCATTGGACCACGAATCAAACTGGGTAAACACTGAAGACCATTTGCTGAAACCCACTGAGCGCTCGTGCGGTTGCTGGAGAAGCAAACCTTGCAAAAAAACGGAACGAATATGAACTTCTACATTCATTTCAGAAAGTCGTGTGAGCCAACCCGATGATGCAATTGATTGGTCTATTACGTTGAGGGGGGTCTGGACGATGTCAGGAACAAAATTTGGAATTTGTGAATACAGAGAGTCGAGTTCGGTGGGTGCATATATTGAAACACCAAATTTTTTGATAAAGCCATCTCGCTTGAGATTGACGAGCGCAGCAAGAAGTTCGTCTCCGTTGTCAGCGAGGAGATCTGCAGGATTGTGGAGAAGGAGACCATAAACCGAATTGCGCTTAAGTTTGGCTAGCGAATTTTCGATTTGGTGTTGCACCCACTGTGTTACTGATATTTCTGCGTCAGAGAGAGGTGGAAGCTTTGTGACGATGTCGAAACCGACGGACTCTGTGGCACCAATATTTTCTTCTGAATTGCCATATGCAATTGCTGTGTCCAACAGAGTGATGTTCGCACCTCGTGCGACCTGCCAAATTTTGTCCATCTCGGTGCGGTCGACCTGGCCATGAGTATTGGAAATTCCGTATGGCAAACCGAATTGTGCAGTGCCCAGAGCGATTTTGCTCATGGTCGGTTTACTGAGAGACCGTTGCTGCGGTCGAGATAAGTACCGATGCAACGTGCTGCTGCTGTTCGAAAGTCAAGTCTGCATACATCGGGATACTGACAGCTTCTGAGTAGTACTTTTCGGCAACTGGGAAATTCGCAGAGTCAAATCCCATCTGCGAATAATAAGGTTGACGGTAGATCGGAATGTAGTGGACATTGAGCCCAACGCCGTTTTGGTGGGCTAATTCAAAAAAACTTTGCTTTTGATCGCCAGTAAAGGCCATTCGAATGACGTACAAGTGAAATGCAGAAATTACATCATCGTGAATGGTTGGTGTTGTGAATACTGAACCCGAAAAGAGCGAATTGTAGTCGCGAGCGATTTCATTTCTTCGTGCAACAAAACTATCTAACCGCTGAAACTGACTAAGCCCAAGTGCTGCAGCTATGTCGGTAAGTCGGTAGTTCAGTCCGAGGTCAATCTGCTCGTAGTACCACGGACCATCTGGTGCATGTTGAAACAAATTTTTATCTCGCGTAATTCCATGTGAACGAAGACGCTCCATTGCAGCAGATAGGGAAGTGCTATTGGTGAGGGCCATTCCACCTTCGCCAGAAGTGATGATCTTTACTGGATGAAAACTGAGAACCGTGATGTCGCTATATAAACAACTGCCCACCGGAGATCCGTTATATGTGCCACCCACGGCGTGTGATGCATCTTCGATAATTTTGAATCCATAGTCTTGAGCAAGCGCATGGATAGCCGCCATGTCGGATGACTGACCTGCCAAATGAACTGGGATGACGACGCGAGGGAGCGAACCAGATTTTTTTGCCTGCTCAAGTTTGGCGGTCAGTGCCGCAACACTGATGTTAAACGTGTCAGGGTCGATGTCGACAAAATCAACTTTTGCACCGCAATACAGAGCACAGTTCGCACTGGCGACAAACGAGATCGGATTTGTCCAAACAATGTCGCCCGGACCTACCCCAAGTGCAAGACACGCAATGTGCAAAGCAGACGTTGCACTGTTGACTGCCACCGCGTGCTTGGCCCCACAATATGTAGCGAGCGCCGTCTCAAAATTTGAAATGGCGGGACCTTGCGTCAGGAAATCAGATCGAAGAACTTCACTAACAGCAGCGATGTCTTGATCACTGATGGATTGCCGAGCGTAGGGAATAAACATGGTCAATCAGATCGCTCCGATTGACGACCGATTTTTCTCAATCCACTCTTGAAGCTGCTTCACCGACATCCATTCGGTGTTGGTGTTTGATGAATACTCAAAATCTTCACCTACAGGTATGCCTTTGCCGATGCGGCCAGATTCCATACTCCAATTATGAATCGCAGGCAAAATTTTGAAATAGTCGCCGTAGGAATACGTGTGTGGTGCATCATCTGGGCTGATCATCTGCTCATGGAGTTTTTCGCCAGGTCGAATACCGATGATGTCATGTTTGGCCTGTGGCAAGCATGCTGAGGCGACGTCAGAAATTTTCATTGACGGAATTTTTTTGACATAAATCTCACCACCGACCATGTCCTCAAATGCCGTCCACACGAGTTCGACACCCTGTTCGAGTGTGATCATGAAGCGAGTCATGCGATCATCGGTCACTGGAACAGTTGTTGAATTGGGCATTGAGAGAAAGTATGGGATTATCGAGCCGCGTGAGCCCATCACGTTTCCGTAACGTACGACCGAAAATCTGGTGTCATTAGGTCCGGCATATGAGTTGCCCGACACAAACAACTTGTCTGAAGTGAGTTTGGTCGCTCCATACAAATTGATTGGGCTACTGGCTTTATCAGTTGAAAGTGCCACGACACGCTTGACACCTCTATCGATGCACGCATCGATGAGGTTCATTGCGCCGATGATGTTTGTCTTCACACACTCGAACGGGTTGTATTCAGCCATTGGAACAATTTTTGTAGCAGCAGCATGGACAACGTAGTCAATGCCACTTAACGCTCGCGAAAGTCTGTCCTTGTCACGCACATCACCGACGAAAAAACGAACGCGCTCGTCATCGCCATAGATCTTGGCCATTTCCCAATGCTTCATCTCGTCACGAGAAAAGATCACGAGTTTCTTCGGGTTGTACTTTGCCAACGTCATAGGCACAAATGCGTGACCAAACGACCCGGTGCCACCCGTAATAAGAATCGAAGAACCTTTAAGCATCAGATTTCACTCCATCAATCAATGTGAGCCCAAGATCCAGCAATAACTTTCTAAACACCGGATTGCCAGGCTGATACGCCATGAGACTCTCATTGTACGGGGCTATTTCGGTAGCCCATTCTTCATCAGTAACCACCTGCAGATAATCAAGAATTCGTGTTAATTCTGTTGCGGATGCTTGGTTTGTCCAGAAATTTCCATTTGCCTGCAGGTCGAGCGGATACCCAAAGTTGGTGTCACGTATTTGTGCCAAGGCAACCGAGTCTGCAGATTGGGTACGACCAGACACAAAGGCGACCCGCTTGCCACGCGCCAAGAATTCTTGCCCCACCGTGCTGTCAATAGAGACAACAACTTTTGCTGCACTTGCTATTTCGTAGGTTGAGTATGTTGAACCTCTTGGTTCGTAAGACCATGGAAGCTGACCGATCGAATCGGCGAAGAATTTTTGTTCATCGGAATCCATAGAGTTTCGTTTGCCACAAACGGTAAACGATAGATGGTTGGTTGAACAATATTCAGCGACCAACTTTGCCACAGTTGACTCGATCCGATAGAAATCTAAAAGCGAAATTGATTGCTTGCCAAAATAAATACGACGCGAAACCTCATGTACAGAGAAGGGTGGATATTGAGAGATAAGTACGACATCGCTAACTACATCGCGCTTGTTTTCAGAGGCAACGAAGAGATTGTTTTTAAGGCTTCCGACTGTGAGGGTGTCAGTCTTTATAAAACGTGTTAATTGTGTTGCGGATGCAGAACCAAACACACATAAGTAATTTGAAGACAGTTCGGCTTCATTGAACGCGACGGAAAGTTGGTCAAAGAAACCGAGCGACGGAGAACCAGAATAATTAGCCCTTATTCCATTCTGGATGGCGACAAATTTGGTTTTTGGACACAAATTTTTCAATTTATAAAAGTTCACATCATTATCAATAAAAGTTATGACGACTTTAGGTTGCAACATCTCAATGTAAGCAACAACGTACGCAGAAGTTGAAAATTGCAATCTCAGTATTGTTCGAATAAAAATCCAAACATTGGTTTCTTCGAAGTCGATGATTTCAACGTCTTTGATCGCTACAAATTGGGTGAGTATGTCAATTCCGGATGGATCAATCAGCAAAACAGGTCGACGTTTTGGTCGTGACCAGATAATTTTTCTCGCGCTGAGTCGTTGAATACGACGCATCAGTCTAACAATCATGATCTAGACGAGTTTATTCGCTAATTCTCGAGCAGTTTCTTGTGCAAGTGCTAGGTCTTGAGCAGTATCGATATCGATGGCTTCAGCACCACTTACCGCAACCCATCCGACTGGATTGATGAAGAGTGTGCCGAGGGAGAGGAATTGTTGGAGATTGGTGATGTAGATGCTTCCACTTTGGCGAACGACTCTGTCGAGTTGTTGCCTCGGTGCGGAGAGGTCTTCAACTTTGGTAAAAGGCACCACGAATTCTCCGTTGACCACAAGCATTTTTGCTGGGTGGTGTTCTACCTCGACCACGCCAAATAGTGATCCCTGGGATCCGTTTTTGATGAAGTTGCTGATTGATGTTGCAAGAAGTTGTTTGTCGCGCAGTGGGGAAGTTGGCTGAATAACTGTCAAAACATCTGTCGAAGTTGGATCAAGATTGAGCTCTGCGAGTGCGTGGAGTATCGCTGACTCAATAGGCGAATTATCTTGTGCGAGCTCTGCAGGACGAACAACGACTTCAGCACCTAAATCGGTCGCAATTTTCTGAACAGATACATCATCACTCGTAACTACCACTCGAGTGATTTCAGGAATTGAAAGTGCGGACTCAATCGCTAGTTGAACAAGACTCTTGCCTTCGATGAGCGCAGTATTTTTTCCAGGAAGTCCCTTGGATCCAGCACGCGCCGGAATTATGGCTATGCAAGACATCACATCACATCCTTGAGGTCTACGAATACTTTGTCTACTGGAGCCGTAAAAAGAATGTCAGTTGAAATCAGTCCTTTGAATCTCTCAGCAGATCTCCCATCACCAAACAGATCAAGTTCAGGCGAGCGATCCAGATTCGCCGAGGCATCTATCGCATCAAGAATTACTTTCTCATTTGCTGCGGTTGGCAAAATCGTCGGGCCCTCGTGCCGTCCACGCTGGCGATCGCCAATGTCGATACTTGGAACTCCATAGATAGGAGCTTCACGAATGCCTGCACTGGAGTTGCCGATGAGCGCCTGTGCGTTTTTGAGCAGTGTCAAGAAATGCTCAAATCGCAGCGACTCAAAGACTCTGAACCTGTTGGGAAACGACTCGAATCGTTTGTACTGTTCGAGAATCGTTTCAAAACCAGAATCGTTATTTGGATGAATGACGATGAAGTTGCGCTTACTTGCAATGAGCGCAGACACAAATTGTTCGGCTGCAAGTGCGCTTGATTCAAGATCTGTCGTGACTGGATGAAAAATTGCGATGAGGTAGTCGTCAAAAGTGATTCCGTAACGTAATTTAGCCTCGTCGAGGCTGGGCAGAGTCGGAGACAACATGACGTCAAGATCGGGTGAGCCAATGACATGAATAGTGTCTAGGTGTTCGCCCAACTGAACAAGCCGATCTCGGGCACCTTCGTTGGCAACAAGATGAATATGGGAAAGTTTGCTGACTGCATGACGAATTACACCGTCAATAGTTCCTGAGAGTTCGCCACCCTCAACATGAACGACCGTTGTATTACGAAGCGATCCAGCAATTGCACCGGCTAGCGCCTCCGGCCTATCTCCATGCACAACAAGTGCGTCTGGTGCATATTCGGTAATGAATTGAGACAGGCCAGTGATGGTGTTGGCAACAACGACGTCCATAGTGTCGCCATCTTGCTGGTTGAGGAACGAGATAATTGGGATATCTCTGGGGATCGTGAGCTTCACTTCAAGGACAGTGCTGCCGAAGCGAGGAAGCATGTGCATTCCTGTAGCGAATACCGAAACTCGACAACCTTCTTCGTGTGCGGCAATGATCAGTGGTTTAATTTTTCCGAAGTCGGCGCGAGTGCCTGTGAGGAATGCAATGTGGCGTTTACTTGACATCCGACCACCGAAGTTGTTCACCCCGCGTAATCGCTCGTGTGGAATGCTTGCCAAGGACTTTGTCTAAGTCAAAAGCAAGAATCTCGCCTGTTCCAGGGCGCTTTACCCAAATATTTGATTCGTCTAGAACGTCTCCGGGATTGACGGGTGCGATTGCGACTACTGACGCATAAGCGAAATCAATAGTTGGCTGCTCGCCGCCAAGAACTGTCTTAGAACCACCACTAGCAGCATGAACAATTTTGGAACCCTCAACGAGTTCGCGAAATCTGACGGGGTCAACTGAAATTTCGATGTCTTCGCCGATCCATTTCATGTCGCTCGTGAAGTGGCGCTCGATGATTGATGCACCAAGGGCAACGGCGGCAAGAGAGGGCAGGTTGGACAGTGAGTGATCTGAAATACCGATAACCGCAGTAGGGAATTCATTGCGCAGTTGAGTGATGCTGCCAAGGCGAACGTTTTCGTATGGGGTTGGATACATACTCGTGCAGTGCAACAAACTGAATTGCGAATTTTCTTGAACAAGAACATCGACAGTTCGACGCACCGAGTCCATGTCGTTCATTCCCGTGCTCACAATGATGGGTCTGCCAAATCTGGCGATGTGGCGAACAAGCGGGAGATTGTTGCACTCACCCGAGCCAATTTTGAACGCTGCGACATCGAGTGCGTCAAGCCGATTTGCGGCTTCGCGTGAAAAAGGAGTTGAAAGAAAAATAAGACCGCGGTCTTCGGCATGTTTTTTGCACGCCAACTCCTCGGCCTCCGACAGCGTGCATTGCTCCATGATGTCCCAAATGGAACGTGTGGAGTTTGCAGGAATGACATTGTTGGGAATCATTTCATCGTCCACCGAATGAGATTGAAACTTGACACACTCTCCATCGGCATCAGCAACATCGTCAATCATCTGAATGGCGCGCACAATGTCACCGCCGTGATTGATGCCGATTTCGGGAATTACAAAAGGTGCATATGCATCACCAATCTTGCGAGATGCGATTGTCAGTTCGCGGACGTTCATAGTCATGATTTGGTCCTTATTTGAGCAGGCTCGTTGTTGTTGTCACTAAGTACGCAAGAACAACAGAAACAATCAATGCCAGCATTGCCCCCGCCACAAGCGACCCCACGCCAAGCTGAGATGCCGCGTTGATGCGTTGCTTCTGATCTGGCTCTCTATATAGAGGAGTGTTTATCGTTTTTTGGGTATTAACCCGAACAGCCGAACCCTGTTCTGGCGTGGCAGGCTTAGAGCGACCCACCAACAAGATGGCGCCAAGTGTCAGCACGACGATCAATAAAGTTCTGACGGTGGTACCAGCAACTGAAGTAGCCACGGAAAGAGCGATGAGCGAAGAAAACAGCACCACGATGGATAACAGCGTACCCTTCCCGCCGCCGTCCGTGCAGAGCGCCCCGCTGGACGAGGGCAGCGTGAGTAATACTGCGCGCATTAATCGTCGTCTGTGGTGGGCATTGCCGATACTTACGGTTGCTTGGATCGGGCTTGTCGCGGTCATTGCTGCATCACTTACTCCACTCAAATTATGGGAACTTGCGCCGGGCTCGGCAGAACAAGTCTCGAATCGATTGAGTTTTGATAAGACGACACTTTCAAAAGTGATGCGCTATCCAGCAAAAACCCCCATACTTTTTGTAACCGCATTTGGCAGCAAACTCAGCGCGCTCGATGCATTCGCTGGTGCACTTGATGACGATGTTGACATTCAGACGTATAAAGAACGGTACGGAACATCCACACCGTCTGAACAGCAGCGCCTTGGTTATCAATCGATGACGACTGCCAAACAGATCGCCGAATATGTTGCGTATTCACGACTGGGTCTAGAAGCATCGTTTGTATATGGAGACATCATTGTTGAAGAACTCGTGTGCATTAACAACCCTGGACCCCTCACTGGCTGCAAACAATTACAACTTGGCGACACCATTACTGCCTTGGACGGAGAGCCAACACCTACGTTGCTTGAGCTTTCGCCTTTGATGGCAGGTCGCGCACCGGGTGACATCGTGACACTGACAATCAAAGCGGCTGATGCAACAGATAGTTCATCGGCAGAGGTGACGAAAAGAATTCAATTAATTGCCGATCCCGATACTCCAACACGAGCGATCATCGGGTTTATTCCTGCCGACACTCGCACCGTGCAACTTCCATTTGAAGTTGGCATTGACACCGACCAGATTGGTGGACCATCTGCTGGGCTCGCGTTTACGCTTGCATTGCTTGACGAATTGACACCCGGAGACTTGATGGGTGGCGTAAAAGTTGCAGCCACCGGCACAATTGAAGAAGACGAATCTGTTGGAGCAATTGGTGCACTCGCACAAAAAGCGGTTGCCATAAAAGCTGCCGGAGCAAAGGTATTTTTGGTACCAAAGGGGCAAAGTGAAGAAGAACTGGCCGACGCGCGACGCGCAGTTGGGTCGTCAGTGCGCATCGAACCCGTCGCCAATTTGACCGAAGCGCTTGCAATTCTCGAATCGCTTGGGGGCAGCGGCATAAGCAATGCCACAATCGAGCTCTAGCAAAGGCGTACTCTTGTTTGCATGGCGATTTCTTTTTCGCGCCCCGACCCGTCCTCGCCGGCGGCAGTTGGCTCGGCGCAATTCACGGTCACACGACGTGGCTTTGACACAGAAGAAGTCCGCGATTTTTTACGCAGTGTTTCAGCCGAACTAGGCCGGCTACAGGAGCGTGAGCGCTTTTTGGAAAGCGAATTACGTGCGATGCAGACCCGTGGGATGTCTGGACCAGGAGTGCTCGACGAAGAGACCGTGACTGCACTGCTGGGCGAAGAAACTGCACGAGTACTTACCGTTGCTCGCGAAGCCGCTGCTCAGATGCGAGTACGTGCTGCCGAGGCCGCAGAGCGTTTGGTACGTGAAGCCAATTCTGACGCAATTCGCGTTCGCGAAGATGCTGATCTTGAAACCTCGCGACGTCGTAGCGACGCTGCGTCTGATGTAGAAGCCGAACTTGAATTGGCGAAGCAACAAGGCCGTGAGATGGTCAATGAGGCGCGCGAATATCGCGAAAAAGTGTTATCTGAACTTGCTCGCCGTCGCGAACTGGCTCGTCAACAAATTGAACAATTGATTCATAGCCGTGACAGGTTGGTAAATGCATTTGATAGGGCCCGTCTTGCCGCCAATGACGTAGTTGGAGATCTTGCCGAATTTGATGATTTATCAAACGAAGTGGCGCACGCAACTGGAATAACTAAACCAGTCAGTGAAAACGGCAACGGTTTTGTTGACCACACGCAGGACCCCGAGGCCATTCCACAAAAAACGGCTGGCACTCAGGTGACTGATGTTGTGGAAGAAGAAATCCTGGAAGAGCTGGTTGCAGACGATGAGATTATTGAAGAAGTAATCATTGAAGAAGTGATCATTGACGAAGTAGTTGAAACAACCATCACTTCGATTCACGAAGAACAAGTCGGTATGTCCGATCATCCATCTACAGATGTTCCTGCTGCAGAGCACTTGGCAGAAGTAGTGCAGCTCTTTGGTAAGAAGCATCGCGAAGCGACCATTACGCCAGTAGTTGCGCCAAAATCAACTCCGGAGCCCGAACCGATCGCCAAGGTCCAAGCACCAAAGATTGCCGAAGTAAAACCTCAGACGTCCAAGACACCAGCAAAGACACCAGCCAAGAAATCAGTTGATGATCTATTTGCAAATTTACGCAAGACATCAACCGCTGAAGTTGCGCGCACCGCCAAGCCAAAGACTGCGTCACCAGAGACAACAGAGCCAAAGGTGGTTGTCCCAAAACCAAAAGCGGTAATTCCGAAGGTTGACGGATCGGTTTTCGTCCATCGCGACGAAGTGTTGGCACCAATTATTGTGACGCTCACGAGCAAAATAAAGCGGGCACTCGCCGATGAGGAGAACGCGATGCTTACCTATCTGCAAGGTAAAAAAGCAGCAGTGGCTCTTGAAAAGTTGTTACCAGAGTCGGCGATGCATGTGCAGGGATACGTCGAGGCTGTCGCAGAAGACGTGATGTCGGCTGCAATGGGTGGCGCAAAGAGTTTGTCGTCAAGTTTGAAAGCAGACCTTCGTAGAAAAGTCACGTCGTCGGCAGTGATGCAAGTGATGTCAAAGAATATTGATGATGTATTGGTGCGACCACTCCGTGATCGAATTCAGCGCTGTGTTGAGCAGAGTGACGGAGATCGTGAAGAAATGTCGAAGCTCATTCGCAGTGTGTATCGCGAATGGAAAATGCAGCGTGTCGAACAACACATCGGCGACATTGCGCGCCTTGCATTTAGCCGCGGCGCTTACTTAGTGCTCGATCAAGGAACATCGGTGTGCTGGATGGTGGATCCAAATGGCCCACCATGTGCTGACGCCGAAGACAATTCGCTGGCTGGTGCCACTGCGCTCGGATCGGAATTTCCAACCGGGCATACGCATCCGACTGCTCACACCGGCTGTCGCTGTCTAATTTCGCCAACAGGCGAGTAATCTCCTAAGGGTGCGCAACCCTTCAGATTTACCCCCACGTCAGCCCCGCCGTTCTTCATCAGGCGGTTTTAGAATCGCCAAACCAGGTCGAAGCCGAATAGTTGCGAGTGTTCTACTCGGAGCACTTGTCGCGCTATTTATATCTGGCAAAAGCATTGCCTCTTTTTATGTTGATGTGCTGTGGTTTGATGCACTCGATAAGACAAACATCTACTGGTCGATTCTGGGAACCAAGGCTTTCCTTGGTGCAATTTTTGTCGCAGCTTTTGCCCTGATATTGATTTTTAACATGTGGCTTGCAGATCGCATGGCACCAGATTTCATTCCGCCATCGCAAGAAGAGCGAGCACTCGCTGCCTATCGACAGATAGTGGGTAAGCGCCAATGGCTCTTGCGCATTGTGGTCGGCATCATTCTTGGATTGATGGTTGGTCTGCCAGCAATGTCTCAGTGGCAGGACTGGATGTTATTTGTCAATCACCAGGCTTTTGGAATCAAAGACTCGCTCTTTAATCAGGATGTGAGCTTTTATGTATTTCGCCTTCCGTTTCTGGGGTTTGTTGTCAACTGGCTATTTGGTGCGTTGATCTTGATCACGCTTGTGACTACAGCGATGCATTATCTCAATGGCGGTATTCGACTGCAGAACCTTGGCAACAAAGTGACACCCGCAGCCAAGGCCCATCTATCGGTGATGCTGGCCGCACTTGCGCTTGCCCGTGCTGCTGGATATTGGTTATCGCGTTTTGATCTTTTGGGCTCGACTCGCGGTGTTGTGCAAGGTGCTACTTATACAGATGTAAACGCCCAGCTCCCTGCCATCAATTTGATGATCTTGGTATCGATCGCAGTTGCACTGTTGTTCTTGTATAACGTGCGACTCAAGGGCTGGCGTATTCCCGTGTTGGCCACATTGATGTGGATGGTTGTTGCAATTGCAGCCGGAACTATTTATCCCGCACTCGTGCAGCGTTTTTCTGTGCAACCAGATGTGAGCACGAAAGAACTTCCATACATTGCCACCAACTTGGAAGCAACGAAGCATGCGATGAATCTGACGGACGTGGTGCGTGAGCCACTCACGTTCGGCTCACTCAGCGCAAGCGATGTAACTGCCAATGATGCTGCACTCAGAGATGTTCGACAACTCGACCCTTCTGAGATGCGTGACCGCTTTGCACTTGATGAAGGCAAGACTTCTTTTTACACCATTAACGACCTAGACGTTGATCGATACGCAATTGACGGTCGATTACAGCAAGTGGTTCTTGGCGCACGAGAACTGAATAGCGCCGGAATTCCTAACCGCACGTGGGTTTCACGCCACTTGATTTATACACACGGTTGCGGAGTTGTTGCTGCACCAGCCAGCAGAGTGACAACAGATGGTCGGCCAACATATGTTGATCTTGGCGTTACTCGGCCACAGTTGTACGTGGGTGAAGGCCTCAATGATTATGCGATTGTTGGAACGAAGCAAGTAGAACAGGCTTGTCCAGAACTCAAACCAGAGGCATATTCGTCGACCGGTGGAGTTGCACTGTCGTCAACATTGCGCCGTGCTGCATTTGCTGTTCATTTTGGTGAGTACAACCTGTTCGGTTCTGGCCTCGTTACCCCAGAATCTCGTTTGATGTGGGTGCGCAACATCAAAGACCGTGTGGAGAAGATTGCTCCATTCTTGCGCTACGACGCAGATCCATATCCAGCAGTTGTTGATGGCAAGGTTGTTTGGATTTTGGACGCATTCACAACAACCAGTCGTTACCCAAATGGTCAGTCTGCAAATATCTCGCAACTCACACCAGGCTCCGGGCTCAACGCATCATTCAACTATGTGCGCAACAGTGTGAAAGCGGTGGTTGATGCGTATTCGGGTGAGATCACGATGTATCTCGTTGACTCCAATGATCCCATCGCCGCAAAATGGGGCAAAGCATTTCCTAAATTGTTTACCCCAGTTTCAAAAGCATCCGCCGACCTTGTTTCGCACTTTCGTTATCCAGAAGACCTATTTAGAGTTCAAACAAATGTCTATGGCCGATATCAATTTGACGACGCAACATTGTTTTTCAATCGCGATGCTGCATGGAGCGTTGCGCAAGCATCATCTACATCAGCAGACGCAGCAACGGGTGTCATCGGCGCTTCTGGAGCGGTACTTTCGCCAGACCAGATCGATGTTCAAGATGCGAACGTTGCGCGATTTGAGCCGTATTACACAATGTTTCATGCTCCGGGCTCTTCCGATACCAACGGAACGTTCTCATTACTGCGTCCGTTCGTGCCGTTCTCTTCTGATGACACACGTAAAGAGTTGCGTGCGTTTATGGTCGTATCAAGTGACCCTAAGTCGTACGGAAAAATTACTGTTTATGAAGTAAATGACCCATTGCCAGAGGGCCCTGCCACAGTCGCGGCAGAATTTGGCAGTGATCCAACTGTCTCACAGCAGGTAACACTGCTCGATCAGCGTGGATCCCGCGTGGTGTTTGGCGATTTGCAGATTGTCCCAGTTGGTAAGGGTCTCGTATATTTGCGTCCGCTGTATGTGCGTCCAGACGATGCGAATGCACGTCAGGTATTCGTCAGAAAATTCTTGGCGTTTTATAACAACAAAGTTGTAATCGCTGACGACTTGACTGCTGCAGTTGCAAAGTTGTTCCCTGGGTATACCGGCAATTTGGGTGACCGAGTGAGCGATGGTTCGGTGTCAACGCCAACTGATTCTTCTACTACTGCGACAACTGTCCCATCTGGTTCTCCAACAACTGTGCCGTCGAGTGCGGTTGATGCCGGAACACTGACGGCAGCACAACAACTCGCTCAAGCAGAAATCTTGTTTGATGAAGCAGACGCAGCATTGGCTCAGACTCCGCCAGACTTCAGCACTTATCAAACCAAACTTGCTCAGGCTCGCGAACTTGTTCGTCTTGCACTCGCACAAGTTGGTGGCTGAACAGTTTTTGTTAGCGGTTGCCTAGCAGCACATCGGCAAATTCACGGATTGCTCCGCGTCCACCGTTGTGCTGCAGAATCCATGTCGCAGCATCAAATACTGAGTGATGAGCATCAGCGGGAATTACTGCTACTCCGACATGTTTTAGACACTCTAAATCATTAATGTCATTGCCAATGTACGCAGATTGTTGAGCATCGACATTGTTTTTCTGCAACCACTTTATTAGTTCAGGCAATTTGTCATCGCAACCCTGGATCACCTCGATATTGAGTTTCTTGCCGCGGGATGACACGACTGCATTTTTTTCTTT
>JBJOEQ010000077.1:0-3856 GCA_046049195.1 Actinomycetota bacterium
GGTGCCGCAATGATTTCGGCTGCGAACTCGATCATTCAATATGAATCACCACCTGACATGCGGGGGCGAATGCTCGCACTCAGTGCAGTTGCATTTTTGGGTTCAACACCGATTGGCGGACCAATTACTGGCTGGGTGGCCGATGCGGTGAGTGTGCAGTGGTCGCTTGGGTATGGTGGAATTATTGGTCTGTTAGCGGGTGTATTTATGAGTGTGTGGATTTGGAGAAGTGGTGTCGATCGGAACTAATTCAGTGATGTGGTTCAGGCGTGATTTGCGTTTAGCCGACAATGAGGCGTTGGTCGCTGCAGCACGCGCGGGGAGTGTGACACCTCTGTTTGTCATCGACCCAATGTTTTTTGAGCGCTCAGGTGCACCCCGCTTGGCATTTTTGTTGCGCAACATACATGAACTCAACAAATCGATGGGTGGAGCATTGGTGGTGCGCACCGGCAATCCTGTTGATGTTGTTGTAACTGTTGCAGGCGAAGTTGGTGCGACCCAAGTATTTGCTGCAAAAGATTTTGCTCCGTACGGACAGTCTCGAGATGCGCAGGTTGACGCTGCATTGCGCACAGTTGGGGCAGAGTTGTGCTGTGTTGGTTCTGCGTATGCAGTAAATCCTGGCGTTGTGCGCAAGGCAGACAACACTCCATATGCGGTGTTCACGCCGTTCTCTAAAATTTGGCTCTCACAAGGATGGTCGGCTCCGTTGCCACAGCCCAAAGTTGTGTGGCATGGCGCACCAACTGTGGCATCCGAAGATTTGCCTGCAGAACCAGAATGCAGTGCACAATTGCCACGAGCGGGAGAAGATGCTGCTTGGCAGGTGTGGGAGACCTTTCGTGATTCGGCACTGAATGGTTATGCCGAGACGCGTAATAATCCAGACATCAAGGGCACGAGTCAGTTGTCGCCGTACTTGCGATTTGGCATCGTGCATCCACGCTCGTTGTTGGCCGAACTTGGCGACTCAAAATCTCATTCTGTTTTTCGAAGCGAGTTGTGTTGGCGCGAATTTTATGCCGATGTACTTTTTCATCAACCGCGCACGGTGTGGGAAAACTTGCAATTGAAAATGAACAAAATGACGCACGACACTGGTGCCGATGCAGTGACTCGATTTGAGGCATGGTGCAGAGGCGAAACCGGTTTTCCAATCGTTGATGCCGGCATGAAGCAGATGCTTGCAACGGGGTGGATGCATAACCGTGTGCGAATGATCGTTGCGAGTTTCTTGGTGAAGGATTTGCATCTTCCATGGCAATGGGGCGCCAAGTTTTTTATGCGTCATCTTGTCGACGGCGACATTGCTTCCAATAATCACGGCTGGCAGTGGACTGCTGGTACTGGTACCGACGCATCTCCCTACTTTCGAATATTTAACCCGATTTCTCAGGGCGAACGTTTTGATCCGCAAGGTTTGTACGTGCGTCAGTGGATTCCTGAGTTGCGCGAACTTGGCAATGATTCTGTTCATGCGCCGTGGACCCAGGGCATGCTCAACCCGTATATCGAGCCGATTGTGGATCATGCAGTTGAGCGCGAAATTTCTCTCGATCGCTACAAGGCGGTGTCGGGCAAGTGAACAGGCGCATCACTAGGCGCACCGTGTCTCGGTAGCCTTATGGCAATGCTTGATGACCGCAAAACAGCCATTCTCCGCGCTGTAGTGGAGGAGTACGTCTCCACGGCTCAGCCGGTTGGGTCTTCGCATATCGCGAATAGTGCTGGCGTGCACGTTTCGTCGGCCACAGTGCGCAACGACATGAGCTTCCTTGAGCAAGAGGGATATCTGGCTCAACCCCATACATCGGCTGGGCGTATTCCTACCGATAAGGGTTACCGATTTTTCGTCGACCATCTCACGCCATCGGGCACGCTTGAACTTGCGGCTCAGGATCGCATCGGACAATTCTTCGATACCGCGCACGGACGTTTGGAAGAAACGCTGCAGCGCACCAGCACGTTGCTTGCCGAAATGACCAACTATGCAGCAGTGGTGATGGGTCCAAAGGCCGAGGTTGCTGTAGTTCGCTCGGTGCAACTCGTTGGCTTAAGTGCACACATGGCGATGGTTGTCGTTGTGTTGTCAAACGGAGTTGTTGAAAGCGAACCGATCGAACTCAGTGCATCAATCACCGACGATCAAACATCGGCTGCAACTCAGGCATTGAGCCGAATCATGATCGGCAAAGCACTTGGTGCTTCTCTTCCGCTGATGACATCGGGTGATGTCATTGTGGATGCACTTGCGGCACAAGTTGTGCGCGCAATGAACGGTCGTCGGGTTGATGAGTCGGTTTTTGTCGGCGGGGCATCGGCAATGGCACAAGCTTTTGACGCTGTCGAGATCGTGCGCTCGGTGCTGCACACACTCGAACAGCAGTATGTTGTCGTGTCGCTTGTGCGCGACATGCTCAACCGAGGTTTGTCTGTTGCAATCGGCACCGAACACGGTGTTGAACCCCTAGCTACATGTTCGTTGGTGCTTTCACCCGTAGTAGTAGATGGCGCAACGCTTGGAACGGTTGGTGTACTCGGGCCAACTCGCATGAATTATCCGCAGGCGCTCGCAACAGTAGAAATTGTTGGCGAGCGACTTGGCCGCAGGCTCACTGAAGGCTGACCAATCTATGTCTACCGATTTTTATGAACTGCTTGGTGTTTCTCGTGGCGCTGATGCCGACGAAATAAAGCGCGCCTATCGCAAACGCGCACGCGAATTGCACCCAGATGCAAACCCCGGCAATGCAGAAGCAGAATCAAAATTTAAAGAAGTGTCGCATGCATATGAAGTGTTGTCAGACTCGGACAAGCGCGCACGGTACGACCAGTTTGGCGAGGCTGGTGTTGGTGGTCGCGGTAATGCTGGCGATCCATTCGGTGGCGGCAGTGCTGGCGGTTTTGGTGACATCTTTGAAGCTTTCTTTGGTGGGGGTTCGCCGTTCGGCGGCGGTGGGCAACGGCAACAATCGGGTCCACCTCGTGGACAAGATGTAGAGGTTGTTGCAGATGTTTCGTTTGAAGAAGCAGTTTTTGGTTGCACCACAGAGGTAAAGATGCGCTCTGCAATTCGCTGTGACGAATGTGCCGGAAGCGGAGCCAAAAAGGGAACAGCGGCAAAGACTTGCGCGGAGTGCGGTGGCGCTGGTCAAGTGCGTCGAGTGCGGCAAAGCATGCTCGGCCAAATGGTGACTGCAGCGCCATGCGGTCGATGCAGCGGAATGGGCCAAATAATTGACTCGCCTTGTGCACCATGCAGGGGCGACGGTCGCATTGTTAAAGATGTTGAACACACTGTTGAGGTGCCCGCCGGCATCAACACTGGCCAAACATTGCGCGTAAGTGGACGTGGCGCTGTGGGCGTGCGTGGTGGTGGCGCAGGAGATCTGTATGTGCATGTGCGCGTCGCCGAGCACGACACCTATCGACGCGAAGAAGATGATCTCGTCACCGACGTCGTTATTTCAATAGCGCAGGCAACACTTGGAACCCACTTGGTGTTGAGCACCCTTGACGGTGATGAAGATCTGATAGTTCCACCTGGCGTGCAGCAGGGTCGCGAGTTTCTGCTCAAGGGTCGAGGTGTGCCGCATCTCAATCAGGGTGGCCGCAACAGAGGTCGAGGAAACCTGCGTGCGCAAATTGTGATTGCAGTGCCGACCAAACTCAGTGATGCTGAGCGCGATCTGCTGACTCGGTTTGCCGAGGCTCGCGGAGAGCATGTAACGCAAACAGAATCTAAGTTGAAGGCCAAAATCAAGTCAGCATTTTTGTGATCGAAACACTGCGTCAAAGTGCTGCTCACGTATTTGTGCAGTCATTAGATGCACCGTCGTTGAGTGAGATCGGA
>JBJOEQ010000078.1:0-14790 GCA_046049195.1 Actinomycetota bacterium
CGCTGCCTGATCCTGATGCATCAAAACACATCAGTCCGTCGCCGGTGTCCCACACAACTGAGTGGCTAAAACTCTCAACGATTGCAAGGTCTGTTGCGAGTTCAGTGATCTCGTTGGTGACACGATTGAGGGGTTGGTCAACGATTCCTGAGTCAATGACCTTGGTGGAGAGCTCAATCGGATGCATCTGCAAACTCTAGTTGTGGGCTGGTTGCACTTTTTGGGCTGGAGGTTCTTTGGGCAGACCCAGTACGCGCTCTCCCAAAATGTTGCGCATCACATTGGATGTGCCACCCATGATCGTGTACCCCGATGCGTAGGCGAGTCCTTGGGTGACGTCATCCCAGAGCGTTGCATCCATTCCAAGAGTGTTGAAAACAAAATTGGAGATTCGTGTTTCAAGTTCGGTGCAAAAACACTTTGTTGCGGCTGAGAAACCTGCCGGTGCTTGGCGCAGTGTCTCGCGAATCACCAAGATGCGACCAATCCGATATCCAATTTCGATATTGGCTATTTCTTGACGCACAACTTTGTTGGTTGTATCGGCTCGCTTGAGCGCCATGTCGTAGAGAGCCTTGTTGGAAACAAGTCGGTCGATGCCTCCGCGTTCGTGTTCAAGTTGGCGCATGGTTTGTGAAAACGCTCCGCCTTGTACACCGACCAAGTTTGCTTTTGGCACGCGCGCATCGGTATAAAACACTTCGCAAAAATGACTATTTGTTGTCATGTCTTTGATCGGTCTGATGTCAATGCCCGGAGTATTCATGGGCACGATAATTTCGCTGATACCTGCGTGTGGCGGACCATCGTTGCTGGTGCGACAGATGAGGTAGCAGTAGTCAGCCACCTCGCCAAAGCTTGTCCAGATTTTTTGGCCATTGATGACCCATTCGTCACCATCATCCTGAGCAAATGTCTTGAGCGAGGCTAAGTCGCTGCCCGCATTTGGCTCACTCATACCAATACACCAGGTGGTTTTGCCCGCAAGCATGTTTGGTAAAAACTCATCCTGTTGTTGTTTGGTGCCATATGCAATGAGCGCTGGCCCCATCTGGCGATCTGCAAACCACGATGCAGCAATTGGTGCCCCCGCGGCAATCATTTCTTCAGCAATGATCAGTCGCTCAATCGCAGGCCGACCTCCACCGCCAAACTCGGTTGGCCAAGTCATACCTATCCATCCGAGTGCACCGAGTTCGAGCGAAAATTCTTTGGAGTAACCATTCATCCACGTGTCGTTAAACCGCCCGTAACGTTTGACAGCATCTTGGGCAATTTCGCGAGCGCGCGTGCGCAGTGCAACGTGATCGGGGGCCCACTGAAAGTCCATTTTTATAATGGTAGGTGGTCGCAGTGCGTCATCGCTGTGTTGAAACACCGTCAAAGCTGTGCCAAGCAAGTGTTGCGACTGTTGTGGGGTATTCTCTAGTGGTCGGATATAAGTTCCGATCGCATTCGGATCAACAAGTTGGAGCCCCTCATGGCCACAAAAATCAAGGTTCTTAATCCCGTAGTCGAACTCGATGGCGATGAAATGACGCGCATCATGTGGAAGTTCATCAAAGATCGTTTGATCCTGCCGTATCTCGACATCAACCTTGAGTACTACGACCTTGGAATTGAGCATCGCGATGCGACCAGTGATCAGGTGACGATTGATTCAGCAAAGGCGATTTTGAAGCACGGTGTTGGAATCAAGTGCGCGACTATCACTCCAGACGAAGCGCGTGTTAAAGAATTCAATTTGAAGCAGATGTGGAAGTCACCTAACGGGACGATTCGCAACATCTTGGATGGTGTGGTGTTCCGTGAGCCGATTATTTGCAACAACATTCCCAAGTTGGTGCCTGGCTGGACAAAGCCGATTGTGATTGGGCGTCATGCTCACGGTGATCAGTACAAGGCAACAGATTTTCGTATTCCCGGTGAAGGCACAGTGACGATGACATATGTGCCGAAGGACGGAAGCAAACCGATGGAGATGAAGATTGCCGACTTCACGGGTTCTGGTGTGGTGATGGGTATGTATAACTTTGATGAATCGATTCGCAATTTTGCGCGAGCAACCATGAACTATTCGTTGCAGCGCAACTACCCGTTGTTCCTCAGCACAAAGAACACGATCTTGAAGGCCTATGACGGTCGCTTCAAGGATTTGTTTGAAGAAGTTTTCAACCAAGAGTTTAAAGAGCAGTTCGACAAAGCCGGGCTTACCTACGAGCATCGACTCATTGACGACATGGTGGCATGCATGTTGAGATGGGAAGGCGGCTATGTGTGGGCTTGCAAGAACTATGACGGTGATGTGCAGTCAGATATCGTCGCCCAGGGTTTTGGTTCGCTTGGTTTGATGACTTCGGTACTGACAACTCCGGACGGTCGCGTGATGGAGTCGGAAGCCGCACACGGCACAGTGACTCGTCACTATCGCGATCACCAGGCTGGCAAAAAGACTTCGACCAACCCGATCGCATCGATCTTTGCTTGGACGCGAGGCCTCGAGCATCGTGGCAAGTTGGATGGCACGCCAGCAGTTATTGACTTTGCTCGCAAAGTAGAAAAGGTGTGTGTTGAGGCTGTTGAGGCAGGCGAGATGACGAAGGACTTGTCATTGCTCGTGGGTGGCAAGACAGCCCCATGGCAGACCACCGAAGAGTTTTTGGAGACGCTCGATCGTCGCCTGCAAAAGATCATGGCGTAGATCGAATTATGCGCGCAGTCGTATTGCGAAGTCACGGCGGTGTTGAAGTATTGACGTTTGAAGACATCGACGCACCTACTGCTGGTCCCGAAGAAGTACTTGTGCGTGTACGTGCCACGAGTCTTAATCGCGCCGACTTGTTGCAACGAATGGGCTTTTATCCAAACCCGTTTCCCGATACGCACGATGTGCCTGGAATGGAATTTTCTGGAACCGTGATTGGTTTAGGTGCGCGAGTGCGCGCATGGAAATTGGGTGACGAGGTAATGGGAATCGTGAGCGGAGGAGCGTATGCCGAGCAACTCGTGATTCATGAGCGTCAGGCAATGCGTATTCCGGCAAATGTTTCACTCGCTGATGCTGCTGCAATCCCCGAAGTTTTTATCACCGCTTGGGATGCACTTGTAGTGCAGGGCGGATTGACAAACGGTCGTTGGGCACTTGTGCATGCAGCGGCTTCGGGCGTGGGCACCGCAGCAATACAGATTTGCAAAGCAATTGGCGCACGCGTGATTGCTACGTGTTCAACAAACAAGGTGGATGCATGCAGGGCACTTGGTGCTGACGTAGTTGTTGACTACAAGACTGCAGATTTCGTAGATGCTGTGAAGGCGGCGACTGGTGGTCGTGGCGTAGACGCGGTGCTCGACGTGATCGGCGGAGACTATGTGGACCGCAACGTCGCGTGTCTCGCGCTCAAGGGCCACATCGTGCAGGTGGGAGTGATGGCTGGTGGCAACCTTCAATTCAACTTGGGAGCGATGATGGGTAAGCGCGCCAAGTTATCGGGAACGGTTTTGCGCGCGCGGCCGCTTGAAGAAAAAATTGCGATCAGTCAGCGTTTTGCGCTTGAAATATTGCCCCTGTTTGAAACTGGGGCTATCAAACCAGTGATCGACAGGCGATATGCATTTGTAGATATTGCCCAAGGACATACGCACATGGAATCAAATGCCAACATTGGCAAAATAGTGATTGATATCAGCGCTAACTAGCGCTTTTTCATCTCCACATAATTGCGTTCATCAACACCGGTGTACCACTGGCGCGGACGGCTGATCTTTTGTTCTTTGTCTTTGAGCAACTCGGACATGTGTGCAAGCCAGCCAACAGTGCGTGGGATAGCAAACAGCACGGTAAACATCTCGACAGGGAAGCCAAGTGCTTGATAAATGAGACCAGAGTAGAAGTCGACGTTTGGATACAACTTGCGCGAGATGAAGTATTCGTCGTTGAGTGCGACTTCTTCTAGCTTGAGCGCAACGTCAAGCAATGGATTTTTGCCTGTGACTTCAAAAACGTCGTATGCAGCCTTCTTGAGGATGGTCGCACGTGGATCAAAGTTTTTGTAGACGCGGTGACCAAAACCCATGAGCCGGTCATCGCCATTCTTTACTTGCTCAACAAAAGAAGAAACGTTTTTGACATCACCGATCTCGTTGAGCATGTGAATCACCGCTTCATTGGCACCACCATGCAGTGGGCCCGACAGTGCTGCGGCTGCGGCCGCTGTTGCCGAGTATGGGTCGGCGTGTGATGAGGCGACAACACGCATTGTTGTCGTGCCACAGTTTTGTTCGTGGTCTGCGTGCAAGATAAACAACACGTCCATGGCGCGAGCAAGTGCCGGATGCACGGTGTAGTCGTCGCCGATGCGGTACATCATGTTGAGGAAGTTCTGTGCATATGGCATCGAGTTGTTTGGCAACACGAATGGCAAACCAGATGAGAATCGGTAAGTCATGGCCGCAATGGTCGGTACTTTGGCAACAAGTCGGAGAATCTGTTTGTTGAGTACATCTTCGTCGAAAATATTTTTGGAATCGTCGTAGAACGTGCCGAGAGCAGCAATAGCCGAAATGAACATGCCCATTGGGTGAGCGTCGTAATGGAAGCCGTCGACAAAACGCTTGCGCATGTTTTCGTGAATCATCGTGTGATGAGTGACGTCAAAATTCCATTTCTCGGCTTGTTGAGTTGTTGGAAGTTCGCCGTTGAGCAGCAGGTATGCAACCTCAAGGAAGGTTGATTTTTCGGCAAGTTGTTCGATTGGGTATCCGCGATATCGCAGAACCCCTGCTTCGCCATCGAGGTAGGTGATGGATGAAGAGCACGCTGCTGTCGACAAGAACGCTGGGTCGTACATGCGAAGATTTGGGTCAAGCTCACGGAGCGCCGACGAGGCAAAGACGCCATCTTTGACTTGAACAGTAACTTTCTTGCCTGTTCGGTCATCGATGATGGTGATTGTTTCAGCCATCTGGATTCCCTTCAATTTTGGTGAGGAGCTTCCTGTCCTCAGACATAAGTTTAGCGGTTGACTCGCTAGAGGGGCGAGTTGTCGTGCTTTCGAGCAGGGAGTCGCTCGCGTTTGTCGCGCAGCATCGTAAATGCAGCCGCGATTTCACGTCGTGTTTCAGCTGGGTTAATCACTGCATCGATGTAGCCACGCTCGGCTGCCACATATGGGTTGAGCAGTCGCTCGGTGTAGTCGGCTTCAAATGCTGCTCGTTCCTCCGGTGTCGCACGGCGTTGCAAAATTGCGGCGGCTTGTCCTGCGCCCATGACGGCGAGTTCGGCACTTGGCCACGCCATGCACAAATCGTTGCCCATGCCCTTTGAGTCCATGACGATGTAGGCGCCGCCGTAACTCTTGCGCAAGATGACACACACACGAGGCACGGTTGCGCGAGCGTACGCAAATACGAGTTGGCCACCATGACGAATCATTCCACGCCACTCGAGATCTTTGCCGGGATAAAACCCAGGTGTGTCGACAAGTGTGAGTAAAGGAATGTTGAATGCATCGCAGAAGGAAACAAAGCGCGCGGCTTTTTGTGATGCTGGAATATCGAGCGTGCCAGCAAGGACCATTGGTTGATTGGCCACTACTCCAACTGATTCGCCATTGATAGTGATGAATGCAGTGATGACGTTGGCTGCCCAACTCTCGCGCACTTCGAGCATGTCTTCGTCGTCGGCGATTGCCCGAATAATTTTGCGCACGTCGTAGCTGCCAGTTGCGGTATCGGGGATGATTGCGCCAGCCTCTGGAGTGAGGCGATCGCCTGAATCATTGGTTGCAACGTGTGGAGCAACGCTGTCAACATTGTCTGGAATGAATGACAAGAGTTGTTCGAGGGCGATGAGTGCACTCGCAACGTCGTCTACCACCATGCTTGCTACTCCGCTTTGGCGAGAGTGCGCATCGGTGCCTCCGAGCTCTTCGTTGGTCATCGTGATGCCCGTGAATTCAGCAACCATCGTTGGACCAGAAACAAATGCGTACGAATCTTTGGTCATGATCACAAAGTCACTGAGACCAATCAGCAATGCTGGACCACTCACCGCTGGTCCGGTCACGATAGTAAAAATAGGAATGATGCCAGAGCACATTGCTACACGGCGCGCTGCTTGACCCCAGCCAAACAATGCGTCTATGCCACCCAAAATGTCGGCGCCAGATGACGCCATTGACAACACCAATGGCAAGCGTTGATTGAGTGCCGTGGTGGCAGCATTGGCAATGACTCCAGATGCTTCTGCAGAGAGTGCACCGTAGTGAACAGTTGGATCAATTTCGACCCAGACAACATTGCGTTGAGATTCGGCGAGCAATCGAACGTCGGCGCTGACTGCACCCTTGACTGCTTGTTGCAACTGAACTGGAATCGACACTTTGCTCTTCAATCCCGTCACGCTTTGAGCGTAGGCGATGCTTGGGTAGATGGAAGAAGATCAGTTGTTACGCCAGGCTGACGATCCCCACTTTTTGCTACAACATTCTTGGTGATTTCCAATGCAGCACGAGTTGGCTTATTTGGAATTGGTCGGCGGCGTGATGCCCAGCCGACCACTCGTCGAGGAAGTTCAGGAATTGCAACTCTGACGAAGTCACCCTTCAACCATCCTGGAATTGCAGTGGCGGGAACAATTGCCGGTCCGAATCCTTCGAATGCAAGCGAAGTCAAGAGACGCACACCATCAATTTCTGCTTGTGGTGTAAACGCGAGTCGTTGTGTGCCTGCTGCACGATCAATGATTCGTCGCAGAGCAGTATTGCGCGGCGCGAGCAAGATTGGTTCGGTAACGAGTTCTGCAATGGTGATGGTGTCGAGCGAAGCCCACCGATGTTTTGTGCTCACGAGCAACACAAGGTCTTCAGAAAACAATGGCTCAAGAACGAGTTCTGGATCATCGACAGGGAAGTGAACGATGGCTGCATCAAGTTCGCCATTGAGCACGCGAGGTATCAGGCTCGACGTTCCACCTTCATGGATGATGGCGCGCACGAGTGGGTGTGCTTTTTTAAGCGCAGGAAGAAGACGGGGCATCAGCCATCGACCGGTTGTTCCGATACTTCCAAGCCGTATTTCACCCTCTACTTCGGTATCGCTCGAATGAACGTCTGCTTCGATGTCTTGGAGTTCGTGAATAATCCGCCGAGCCCGCTCGACAACCACTACGCCCTCGTCGGTAAGCGCCCCGCCATTGCGTTCGACGAGCACCACTCCGAGGTCTTTTTCGAGCCTGGAGATATGGGCGGAGACGTTGCTTTGCACGGTCCCGAGGGCCCGAGCAGCGCCAGAAAACGAGCCATGATCGGCAATTGCGATCAGGCTGGCAAGGTGGCGAATCTCCATATGCCACAGGATAGCCAAAAAAGTGGCCAACCTATCTCAAAAATAGATAGGGGATATCATGTCGTTCGCCTTGCGTGCTTACCCACGGGTACGCCATACTGGATACATATCGCGGTGGGCTCCCCCCAGAGCCCGCCCGACAGAATCCATAATGTGGCTCCCCCGCCACAGGATTCTTAGGTTGAGAGGCCCCGCAGCAATGTGGGGCCTTTCCCGTTTATTGGCTCAGATTTATTAAGTGTGATTTAGTAGCAATTATTTTTTGGAAAGTAGTGACTTGATGGCCATCACTGCTGCAATAAAAATTGCGATGCCCAAAGCACGCACGCCGATACCTACCGAGAGAGTCGCAAGAAAAATTCCGATGCACATCACGGGAATCATTAACACAGTGAAAAATGCGCGAGCAATGATGTTACGAGGCGGTTTGCGCCATAACACGATCGCGATAATCCCTGCAACAAGTGCAGTACCAAGAATGATCGCTACGAGACGAGCAAGACTCTCCACACTCGAACAGTAGTTGATCTATTTTGTTTTGGCTGCTGCCTTCATAACCTTTTTACGCACAACATTGAGTGCACTGCCGGCCTTAAACCACTCCACTTGCTCTTTGCTGAACGTGTGTAGAGCCTGAAACTCAATCTGGTCTCCACCGCGTTGATTCAGATAACAACGAACTGGCTGATCTGGCTTGGGTGGCATGTCGCGCACCGTGATGGTGTCGAGTTCTCTGATCATGTCATACATCGCTGGGTCGGCAAATGTGAGCGGCACGATGCCTTGCTTTTTGAGGTTGGTCTCAGCAATGCGCGCAAATGAGCGAGCAAAGATGACTGCGGCGCCGCGATAGCGAGGCTCCATTGCTGCGTGCTCACGGCTCGATCCTTCGCCATAGTTTTGATCGCCGATTGCAGTCCATTGCACGTCGTTGTCGCCATAGTGGCGGGCAATCTCTGGGAAGGTGCGAGTTTGTCCATCAATCATGTCGATGCCTTCACCAACAACATCGTTGTACGCATTGACAACACCTGCAAACAAGTTGCCACAGATGTTTTGTAGGTGTCCGCGATAGGTGAGCCACTTGCCAGCCGCCGAAATATGGTCGGTGGTGCATTTGCCCTTGGCCTTCATGAGAATCGGCATACCGAGGAAGTCGTTGCCGTTCCATTTTGCAAATGGTTCGAGCAATTGCAGCCGATCACTTGTTGGACTGACGCTCACTTGCACATTTGAGCCGTCTGCGGGTGGGGCAATAAACGTGTCGTTGCCTGCGTCGTAACCGGCCTTTGGCAACACTTCGCCTTGAGGAATCTCGAGCTTGACTTGGGTGCCATCAGGTGCTGTCAATGTGTCGGTCGTTGGATCAAAGTCGAGGCGACCAGCAAGCGCGAGTGCGATGACGGTGTCTGGGCTTGTAACAAAACTGAGTGTGTTGGCCGAGCCGTCGTTGCGCTTCGGAAAATTGCGGTTAAACGAGTTGACAATGGTGTTCGGTTTGCTCGTTACTTCCTTTGATCGATCCCACTGACCAATGCACGGACCGCATGCGTTGGCCAAAACTGTTGCGCCAATGGCTTCAAGATCTGCGAGAAGTCCATCTCGCTCGATTGTCGCACGAGTTTGCTCGGAGCCTGGAGTGATGAGTAACTCAACTTTTGCTTTGAGACCATGAGCACTTGCTTGGCGTGCAACTGATGCCGCACGCGTGATGTCTTCGTATGAAGAGTTGGTGCAACTACCGATGAGTGCCGATGAGATCTCGAGTGGCCACTCGTTTGCTGTTGCTGCAGCGCCAATATCTTTGCCGATCTTGTGGGCACGGTCTGGCGAGTGCGGGCCATTGATGAGCGGCTTCAGTGAAGACAAATCGATCAGGATGGTTTGGTCGTAGGTTGCATCGTCATCTGCGCGCAGGTTTGTTGCAACTCTGTCGGCGGCCTTGGCAATGTCGGCACGTCCTGTGGCCTGCAAGTAAGCCGACATGTTTGTGTCGTATGGAAATACCGAACATGTTGCGCCAATTTCGGCACCCATGTTGCAAATAGTTGCTTTGCCAGTTGCCGAAATGGTGTCGGCGCCGTCTCCGAAGTATTCGATAATCGCGCCGGTGCCGCCTTCGACGGTGAGCACGCGTGCGACTTCAAGAATGACATCTTTCGGACTCGACCAACCAGATAGTTTTCCGGTGAGTTTTACTCCAATTACTTTTGGCCAACGAACATTGAATGGGAAACCAGTCATCACGTCGACCGCATCAGCTCCGCCGACTCCGATAGCGACCATGCCAAGGCCACCTGCGTTTGGCGTGTGGCTGTCGGTGCCGATCATCATTCCACCAGGGAATGCGTAGTGCTCGAGCACAACTTGGTGGATGATGCCGCTGCCTGGACCCCAAAAACCAATGCCGTATTTTGCTGAAACACTTTGCAAAAAGTCATACACCTCTTTGTTGGTGTCGATGGCGACACCCATGTCGATGCGTGCACCGACTTTTGCCGAAATAAGGTGATCGCAATGCACTGTTGAAGGCACAGCAGTAGTTGGAAGTCCAGCAGTCATGAACTGCAGCAAAGCCATCTGTGCAGTGGCATCTTGCATCGCCACACGATCTGGCGCGAAGTCTGCATAGCTGCGTCCGCGTTCCATCTCTTGTTTTTTTGGGTCGGAGAGATGATTGATTAAAATCTTTTCAGTCAACGTGAGATTGCGTCCAAGTCGTTTGCGTCCAATCGCAACACGCTCTTCTAGGGATGCGTAAACGTTGTTGACGAGTTCGATGGGGGTTCCTGCTGAAGCAGTCAAATCGATAATCCTCTCGCTAAATAATGAACGCTAAATGAAGTACGTGTCAATTTTACTGATTACCACTTGTCCCAGTGCAGCACCTTTTCGAGTGGCAGTCGCTTTGCCGGCTTGAAATCGGTGCCGATGGTGTACGCAATTGGAAACAAACCGCCCTGTGTGATTTTGTCGTATGGAATACCGAGTAGCTCTGCAGCCTTCTTCTCGCCTTCAAACATCAAGTGAATCGTCGTCCATGCTGAACCCATGCCGCGACCGCGTAGCGCGAGCATGAAACTCCACGCTGCTGGCAGCAACGAACCCCATGCACCAGCGCCCATCGCAACATCAAGATTTTCGAGACGACCCTCGATGCACGGAATCATGAGCATTGGCGCTTTTTCAAAATTCTCTGCCAAAAATGATGCAGAGTCGCGCACTTTAGGAAGTTGTTCGTCGCGAGCATCACCGCGTGGCTTGCCACCGGGAAGTGTGGCGTAGACGGCCCAGTTGGCGCGATAAATGTCGGCAAGAGCCTTCTTTTTTGCGGCGTCTTCAACGATGATCCAATGCCAACCCTGGTTGTTGCCACCTGTTGGGGCCTGGAGCGCAATTTCGAGGCATTCCTCAACAATCTTGCGTTCTACGGGCTTGTCAAAGTCGAGGCGCTTGCGCACGCTGCGGGTGGATGTGAGAACTTCGTCGGAGGTCAAGTTGAGTTGCATGGCATCTAGTGTGCCATGCCACGATAGAGATACACGACTTGACGAAGGGGTATTTGATGAGCGCAGTGCAACGAGTAGATGTGCCTGGGGTTATTGATGAACGGGTCACAATTTCGGTGGTTGATGGCATCGCCGATGTGAAGATGAATCGAGCCGACAAACGTAACGCGCTCGACAATGCAATGTTTACGTCGCTGAATGCCGCTGGCGAGTATCTCAAGAAACTGGATGGCCTACGCGTGGTGGTGCTTTCGGGAGACGGTGCTTCATTTTGTGCAGGACTCGATTTTTCATCGTTTGCACAGATGGCCGAGGCTGGTGCAAAAGCAAATGCAGCTGACGACAGAGCTGACAAAAAAACTGACATGAATGCAGGCTCGATGGTGGATGGTCGCATTACGCATATGGCTCAACAAGTGTGTTGGGTGTGGCAAGAGGTGCCGGTACCGGTCATCGCTGCGGTGCATGGTCATGCATTGGGTGGCGGCATTCAGATCGCACTCGGCGCCGATATTCGCATTGTGCATCCTGATACGCAACTGTCCGTGCGTGAAGTGCACTGGGGTCTGATTCCCGACATGACCGGCACATTGATGCTGAGCCGACTTGTGCGACCCGACATTGTGAAAAACTTGGTGTTTACAGCGCGCGTTTTTAGTGGTCATGAGGCACACGAGATGGGCATTGCAACTCAGTTGTCGCAAGATGTGCATGCCGACGCAATGACGATGGCTCGTGAGATTGCTGGTCGCAGTCCAGAGGCGGTGCGGGGCGCCAAGAAACTCATCAATTTGCTAGCAAATAGTGGGGCGGCTGAACAGTTTGCAGCCGAGCGTGAAACGATCGGCCGGTTAATTGGCACCGCCAACCAAGCTGAAGCGGTGATGTCACATTTCGAAAAGCGTCCACCAAACTTTGTCTCGGGCAGCCAGTTTCGCTGATTATTCGCTAGAGTTTTGTCACGGGCCAGCGTCGTCCCTGCGGATTTCTTTTTGGCAATCTGCAAAAAGTTCAGACTGAAGTAAGTCAGCTGAACCTCGTATTTCATAGGACTCGACGACGATGCAGCATTTAATGCCGCCGGCAAGCGGCTTGTACGACCCACGATTTGAACACGACGCTTGTGGCGTCTCGTTTGTCGTTGACATCAAAGGTCGCAAGTCGCACGAGATCGTAGCGATGGGCATCGGTGCGTTGCGCAGCATGGAACACCGCGGTGCAACTGGCGCCGAAGTAGAGACTGGCGATGGCGCCGGCGTGCTGATTCAGATTCCGCATCGATTTTTGTCGGAAGTCGTTGGTTTTGTTTTACCCGCTGAAGGCAGTTATGGGGTAGGCGTTGCCTTTTTGCCGGCTGACAAAAAACTTCGTGACGCAGCAGTCGTTGCAGTTGAACGAATTATTAGTGAGCAAAATCTCGATGTGTTGGGTTGGCGTGAGGTGCCGGTTGATCCAAGTTGTCTTGGCAAGAGCGCGCGAGACGTGATGCCAGCATTTTCACAGATATTTATTGCAGACAAGGATGGTGCGCGGGGGATTGAGTTGGATCGCAAGTTGTTTATTGCTCGCAAGCGCATTGAACACGAATTGCCAACAGAGTTACAGACGTATTTCCCGTCTTTGTCGAGCCGCACACTCATTTATAAAGGCATGTTGACGACGCCTCAGTTGGCAATGTTTTTTCCAGACCTCACCGATACTCGAATTGAATCGGCGATCGCTCTTGTGCACAGCAGATTTTCGACCAACACATTTCCTTCGTGGCCGCTTGCTCACCCGTACCGATTTATTGCCCACAATGGCGAGATCAACACGGTGCAGGGCAATCGCAACTGGATGCGTACGCGTGAGTCTTTACTCAGTAGCAATTTGTTGCCGGGGCTTGAGCAAGCATTTCCAATCTGTGCAATGGGTGGCAGTGACTCTGCGAGTTTTGATGAAGTGCTCGAGCTGCTGCACTTGGGTGGCCGAAGTTTGCCGCATGCAGTAATGATGATGATTCCTGAGGCGTGGGAAAACAACAAGACGATGAGTGCTGAGAAGCGTGCTTTTTATCGCTTCCACGCGTCATTGATGGAACCGTGGGATGGACCAGCCTGCATTGCTTTCACTGACGGAACATTGATCGGTGCGGTGCTTGATCGCAACGGACTTCGCCCAAGTCGCTACTGGGTGACCGACGATGACATCGTGATTATGGCCAGTGAAGTTGGTGTTGTCGATATCGATCAGGCGAAAATTGTGCGCAAGGGACGGTTGCAGCCAGGACGAATGCTGTTAATCGATACTGACCTAGGTCGGATTGTTGAAGATGATGAGATCAAGCAACAACTGAGTGCAACTGCGCCGTATCAGGAATGGCTTGATGCTGGACTCGTAGAACTGGGTGATTTGCCTGCACGCGAACACATGGTGTTTAGTCGCGACAGCGTGCTGCGCCGTCAGCAGGTGTTTGGTTACACACACGAAGAACTCAAAATAATTTTGGCGCCAATGGCCAAGAGTGGCGGAGAACCGCTTGGGTCGATGGGCACAGACACGCCAATTGCTGTGCTTTCTGCACGACCACGCCTGCTATTTGATTATTTTCAGCAGATGTTTGCGCAAGTAACGAATCCGCCACTTGACGCAATTCGAGAAGAAGTTGTCACTTCAATTGGTACTGCAGTTGGTCCCGAGGGCAATTTGCTCGAAGCAGGCCCAGAACATTGTCGACAACTTGTGCTGCCTTTTCCAATTATCAACAACGATCATCTTGCAAAAATTATCCATATCAACGACGACAACACGTATCCGCAATTGCAATCTGTTGTAGTGAGTGGCTTGTACAGGGTTGCCGATGGAGAACAGGGACTACGCGATGCGCTTGATGCAGCACGCGCGACCGCAAGTGAGGCAATTGATAACGGCGCCCGCATCGTCGTGATCTCGGACAGAAACTCGGACGAAGTCTTTGCGCCGATCCCATCGTTGTTGCTGACAAGCGCGGTGCATCATCACCTCATTCGCGAAAAGAAGCGCACACAAGTTGGTTTGATAGTTGAGTGTGGCGATGCACGCGAAGTGCATCACATGGCATTGCTCATTGGCTATGGAGCGGGAGCAATCAACCCATATCTTGCATTTGAATCAATCGAAGACATGATTACGGCCAATGATGGCGAGGGAGTGAACGGTCTTGCAGGCGTCGACTCTCAAAAGGCTGTCAATAACTACATCAAGGCTGCAGGCAAAGGTGTGCTCAAAGTGATGTCGAAGATGGGCGTGTCGACTGTGGCCTCGTATACGGGCGCACAAATTTTTGAGGCACTTGGACTCGGCAAAGAACTTGTTGGTGAGTTTTTTACTGGAACTGTGTCGCGACTAGGTGGCATTGGTCTAACCGAAATCGCGGCAGAAGTTGCTGCACGTCATGCAATTGCTCATCCTCATCGTCCGGATCAACGCATGCATCGCAAGCTTGAATTGGGCGGTGAATATCAGTGGCGCCGCGAGGGCGAGCATCATTTGTTTAACCCAGAGACGGTGTACCGATTGCAGCACGCAACTCGTGAAGGCAGATACGACGTATTTAAGCAATACACCAAGGCGGTTGATGATCAGTCTCGTGTGTTGTCTACATTGCGAGGTTTATTTGAATTCTCGGAAGATCGCACGCCAATTCCAATTGATGAAGTTGAGTCTGTTGCCAGTCTTGTCACGCGTTTTTCGACCGGAGCAATGAGTTATGGGTCTATCTCGGCCGAAGCGCACGAGACTCTGGCGATCGCAATGAACCGCATTGGAGGCAAGAGCAATACGGGTGAGGGCGGTGAAGATGCCGAACGAAATATTGCATTGCCTAACGGCGACTCCAAGCGATCGGCAATTAAGCAGGTTGCATCGGGGCGCTTTGGTGTGACGAGCGAATACTTGGTCAATGCTGATGACCTGCAGA
>JBJOEQ010000079.1:0-2712 GCA_046049195.1 Actinomycetota bacterium
GCGCCGATCCAGTTGCATACGGCATTGCCGCAGTCGCCGCAACGCGAGGTCGACAATTGCGCAGTTTTAGTGTGCGCAAAGAAGCCAAAGATCACGGAGTAACGGGAAGAATTGCTGGTGCATTGCAACCTGGCGACAAAGTTGCAATCGTTGAAGACACGGTGACGCGGGGCCTCTCAATTTTTGAGGCAGTCGATGCCGTGCGAGCATTCGGTGCAATTCCACAATTCATCACGGTCATTGTCGACCGCGGGGGAACTTGCGCGCAGATGGCACAAGAAGCGGGCATCGGTTACGAGCCGATGTTGAGTGCAACCGATCTTGGATATGACTTCGGGTCGTGAACCTTCGCGAACTATTTGACCTCACGTCCCACAACGGGGATGTGTATGTGGGGCAGGGCCTCGAATATCCGTGGGGCGGCCTCTATGGCGGTCACATTGTTGCTCAAGCATTGCGTGCTGCTGCTTTCACTATTGAAGACGGCATGTTGCCGCACTCGGTGCGCGCCTACTTTATTCGCCGCGGCAAAAACACTCAACCGGTTCGATACGAAGTCGATCGCATTCGCGATGGCAAGAGTTTTAGCACCAGGCGAGTTGTGGCGCGGCAAGATGATGGCGCAATTCTTAACCTGGAAGCCTCGTTCCAAAAGTTTGAGCACTCACCAGATGTCTCAAACATTGTTCATCAACACGACATCATGCAGCCCGATGAAATTGAAGAAACGTCGTGGAGCACGTTTCTCAATCGCAGAACAGTGCCCCAATCTGCACTGACAGGAATTTCTCGTGAAGGCGCAGGCCGCACGGCTGCTTGGTTTCGAGTGAAAGATTCGCTCGGTGATAACGAGTTATTGCACCGTTGCGCACTTGCATATTTGTCAGATGACTTGCCCAACGAAAGTGTGGTCGAAGCCATCCCAGAACTGTTGAAGGCTTCAACGGCAGGCGGAAACTTTCATGCGAGTTTGGATCACACCGTTTGGTTTCATCGCCCAGTGCGCGCCGATCAGTGGCATTTATATGAAATGTCGTGCTTGTCGTATGGCGGCGGGCGAGGCCTTACACAGGGTTATGTGTTTGCCCAAGATGGAACGCATGTAGCCACTGTTTCGCAAGAAACATTGGTGCGAATAATTCCTGCAGCAAACTCATAACGAGCTTGTGCAGTATTCAATTCACTTGCTGTAATCAATTGTGGTCGGGACCGGCGTCGATCCGGTGACCCTGCGCTTTTCAGGCGCATGCTCTGCCTACTGAGCTACCCGACCTTGAAGAGTGCAAGCACTCCCCAGCGGTCCCGACGGGACTCGAACCCGCGACCTCCGCCTTGACAGGGCGGCGTGAACTCCAACTTCACCACGGGACCAAATGTTTACAACCAACTGGTAAACCAGCGGGCTGCATTTAAATGGTCTTGCTGTATTACGACTTGCTGTATTACCTGACTATCGCACCCCCAACGGGATTCGAACCCGTGCCGCCACCTTGAAAGGGTGGTGTCCTAGGCCACTAGACGATGGGGGCATGGACGAACTTTTCGTTGGAAGAGCCCTTGAAATCTATCACTGGCTCTCCCTGTTTCCCCCGTAGATGTTACCTGTCATGAGTATTCATCTAATTGGGCAGTCACAGCCCAATCCAGTAACCAGCCAAGGTATCCATACAACACAAGGCGTTGGTCGTTTGGGTCATCCTCGTCCAAATCAACATCAATGTCCGACTCGTCAATGTCGAGCACAGTGCCGATGACGAGACGCAAGTTGTTTATTGAACGCGCGAACTCGTCCAACTCTTGTGCTGTCAGCACTGTGGTGTCGTCAACAGACTCTCGTGACAACACCGACGTTGCGGTGCCGAGTGACTGCAATCGAGAAGCGAGCAGATCATCGCGCATCAAGCGCTGGTACTCCTCGTCGTGTTTTGGGTCTTGGTGGTACGCAGTGGGGAAGAGGCGTTTTAAATTTTCGTCCGTCGAGCCGTTCATCAAACTGTCGCGCAGTTGGTCGAGCAATCCGATCAATGCTTCTTTGTCCGAGAGTTCAAGATGCATCGAGTATTCGCTTTTTCCGAGAGGCCGAATAGGACCTTTGTGTTTGCGAGCCATTTATGCGTCTTCGCGTTGCATTGTTGCCCACAGCCCATGTTCGTGCAGGCGATAGACATCGAGCTCAGCCCGCTCGCGTGTGCCGTTGGAAACAACGGCTCGACCTTTGTGGTGCACGTCCAACATCAGTGCAGTCGCTTTTTCAAGGCTGTAGCCAAAAAGTTTCTGCAGTACGAGAGTGACATACGACATCAAATTGATGGGGTCATTCCAAACGAGGACGATCCACGGACGATCCGTGTCAACCGCACTATCGACGTCCGGTTCTTTGACGGTTGTCGGTCCAACTTCCGAATTGTTCACACTTCTAGTGTGCCGTAGCCGAACGACCTTGGCGTAGCCTTGACGCGTGGCATTAGGCGTTCAACCCATCGTTCCTTCGCGGATCAGTTCTCGCTTATTTGGGCATAGTGATGGGAAACGGAGCGGCGCAAGCAAAAAGCAGCGCTCAAAATTCGGTTCGTATGTCGCATTGACGAAACCGCGGATTATCGAATTGCTACTGGTTACAACAATCCCAACCATGGTGCTTGCGGCAGGCAAGTGGCCGTCTGTCAGCCTGATGGCCATTACTTTGCTCGGCGGGTCACTCGCTGCTGGTGG
>JBJOEQ010000080.1:0-3113 GCA_046049195.1 Actinomycetota bacterium
ACGTTGTTGTTCGCTTTAAAGAAGGCTGGCCAGTTGCGCTCAATGGCAAAGAGTTCGATTCACAGACCGAGCTTGTTAATGAAGCAAACATCATTGGCGGACGTCACGGCCTAGGCATGAGCGATCAAATCGAAAACCGAATCATCGAAGCAAAAAGCCGTGGTATTTATGAGGCTCCAGGTCTCGCATTACTGCACATCGCTTACGAGCGTCTCGTCACGGCCATTCATAACGAAAACACCATCGAAAATTATCGTCAGATGGGCCGCCGCTTGGGCCGCTTGTTGTACGAAGGTCGTTGGTTCGACCCGCAAGCGCTGATGCTGCGTGAGCCGCTCATGAATTGGGTCGGCTCGCTCATCACGGGCGAAGTCACGATCCAGTTACGTCGCGGTGACGACTACTCCATTCTCAATACGTCTGGCCCGCACCTCACGTATGCACCAGAGCGCCTCAGCATGGAGCGCGTAGAAGACGCAGCGTTTGGCCCACTCGATCGCATTGGTCAACTCACGATGCGCAACCTCGACATTCAAGATACGCGCGCCAAGATTGACGAATATCGCGCAGCCGGCACACTCGGTAGTGGTGGTAATAGTGGCGGTTTACTCGAACTCGAGTAACGCTTCGCTGTCCATCAACTAGCTGTTTACAAGTGCGCGAGTGATCGCTGCGGCCAGCGCGGCACGCTCGCCCATCTTAGAAACCTTGATGTATTCGCTATCTGCATGCGCACCACCACCACATGCGCCAAGTCCATCCAGAGTTGGAACGCCAATCGCTGCAGTGAAGTTGCCATCCGAACCGCCACCAACAGCAATGCCTTGCAAATAGGAAATACCAATACCTGTAGCAACACTTTGCGCCACTGCATACAACGCAGTTGCAGCCGACTCGTGCATTGGTGGTCGATTGATTGACCCGCTCACGCTGATAGTTGCTCCGGCAACGGTTGGTTGTAGCGCACCCAAGGCAGTTTCAACACGTGCTTTCTCAGAAACTACATTGACGCGAACATCAACCGTTATTTGCGCAGCCGCTGGCACCACATTTTCGGTTGTTCCGGCAGTAGCAATCGTTGGCGTCACAGTGGTGCCGATCTCGGGTTGAGCAATTGCAGCAATCGCTTGCACTTGAGCCGCAAGTTCCATGAGCGCATTGATTCCCTTTTCAGGCTCGAGACCTGCGTGCGATGCGCGGCCAGCAATGTCGACAACAAATGTGCCAACGCCTTTGCGAGCAATCTTGAGTGCGTCGCCATTGCCGCTTGGCTCAAACACCAACACATTGCCCGTTGCTTTTGCGCGAGCCTCAATCAGTTCGCGAGAAGCGTACGAGCCAATCTCTTCATCTGATGTAATCAAAATCTCTGCGCCACTTGCCTCGCGTATTTCGCTCAGTCCATAAATGGCCTGAATAATTCCGGCCTTCATATCAAAAATGCCTGGGCCACGCGCGACATCGCCATCGATACTGAAACCACGCTTGGCTACGGTGCCTTTCGGAAAAACGGTGTCATGGTGACCGACGATCAACACCTTCGTGTCGTCGCTGCCCTTCCAGTGCACATGCGGACCTTTGTCGCTTGCAATAATTTGCGGGGCTTTGCCCAATACATCGGTCATGACTTGTGCCAAAAACTCGGCACTGCGCTGCAACATCTCTGGCTCATTTGACGGCGACTCGATGTTGACAAATTGCTTGACGTGCTCGACCATCTGCGCCGTGCGTGCATCCAAGTTGACGCGCAACTCAGCAGGTGTCGGTGTCCCAATAGGCAGCGCCATAGTTTCCATTCTACGACCAAGCGCCTCACACCTATGACCAAAGAATGACACCTAATATGAAGAAGTGACTGAATCATTTGACAAGAGCTACTACACCAACAATGGCCAAGTCGATGATCGACCTGCACTCGGTTGGTACAAACGTCTTGCTAAAAAGTACCTCGACTCCAGCCATATTCTCGACTTTGGCTGCGGTACTGGGACACTCATTTCAAGACTTACCCCACTTGGGCAAATTGACGGATTTGATACTTCTGAATTTGCACTCACCCAAGCAAAGTTGCGCAATCCAAAATCTGCTTTGTACAACGAGATCGAGCAACTTCCCACTCATACCTTTAGCGCGGTGGTATCAATTCACGTTCTTGAACATCTCAACCCACCAGAGTTGGATCGCGCAATAGAAATTCTCATTCAATCACTCAAAACGAACGGACGACTCATGATCGTCACTCCACAATTTGATGGTTTTGCACACAAACACTTGGGCTCGCAGTGGGACGGTTTTTCTGACAACACACACTGCAATCTGATGACAGCAACAGACATTCGCCGATTACTCACTCGCCATGGATTTATTCCAATCAAGGAATTCACTGACGGTCCTTGGAATGGTCCTTACCTCACAAAATCAAAAATTGAAAAACTACTGCTACAAATTCCCTGTGCACTCCAGGTTTTCACGGGAATCAAGCTCATGCCAGTCGGCTTCGGAGAGAGTTACGTAGGAATCTGGCAGCTCTCACAACAATGACCTTTTAGTGCCCGGGATCGGACTCGAACCGATACAGCACTTTCGTGCCAGGGGATAAGTTTGCTCTCTAAGTCGTGGAGTCAAGACACAGGTAAGCCGGCAAGTTTTGCGGTTCTCTGAAACCGTCGAGAGATTGAGTCAGGCTCGATTGGTGAACCGTCTAGATCAGTCGCGACAAGATCAGAGAACCAAGACCCGAGTCGGTCTTGAGCGTCGGCTTGTGCTCGCTCGTTGCTCTCATTAGACGCAGATAGGGAAATAGGCGAGACGGGGTCGGTTGAGTCGAGTCAATAAAAAAGAGGTTTGTTGTGGTGGGCTGGGTTGATGTTGTGAAAGCGAACGGCTACAAGACTAAGCGTCGAGCAAAACTTTCTGGTGCAGATCTGTCAGGCACAGATCTTCGTGGCACAAACTTGCGTGATGCGAACCTGACCGACACAGACCTGCATAGCGCATCCAGCAATGGCGCTTTGTCTCGCGACCGATTGACCCGATAAATACTGCGCAGCAAGCCCAAACAGTCACGCTTCATGTCTTGACCTAACGTGTACTTAAACTCGCGAGTAAACCCC
>JBJOEQ010000081.1:0-3806 GCA_046049195.1 Actinomycetota bacterium
GCTGCTCATGTATTTGTGCAGTCATTAGATGCACCATCGTTGAGTGACGACGATCAGCATCATCTGCTCAAAGTTCTGAGAGTCAAGTCAACCGATCAGATCACTGTGAGTGATGGCATCGGCAAATGGATTACGGCAACACTTACCAAAGACGGTGACGTTCTTGCGACAAGTGAGTTGTTTCTAGTTGAGCCACCAAAGTGGTCGTTGTGTATTGCGTTTGCCCCGGTCAAGGGTGAAAAGCCAGAACTTATTGTGCAAAAACTCACAGAGTTGGGAATCGACGAGATTATTCCACTCGCGCCAACATCTCGGTCGGTTGTTCGTTGGGATGCGGCTAAAACAGAAAAGCAAACAAGCAGATTGCAACGAGTTGCGAATGAGGCTTCGATGCAAAGTCGAAGAGTCTGGCTCCCCAAAGTGCATCCGGTTACTCAACTCGCTGATTTGGTCTCAGGCTCTGAAGTTGCATTTGCAGAGCCAGGCGGAGTCGAGGTTGCGGCCGCGCATCGCACGATTGTCGTTGGCCCGGAAGGCGGTTTTGCTCCTGAAGAACTCAATGGGTCAGTCAGTCGAGTTTCTCTCGGAGAATCCGTGCTGAGGGCTGAAACTGCTGCAATAGTTGCAGGTGCGTTGATGACTCGATGTCGAAGGGGTGAGATGTGAATACGCCAGCAAATGACCCACTTGATGAACAGTCATACTCACGCTTGGTAGGCGAGCGATTGCGCAGCATTCGTCAACAGAAAAATCTGTCGCTCAACGAAGTAGAGACGTCTACTCAACAAGAATTTAAAGCGTCGGTAATGGGCGCATATGAGCGCGGCGAGCGTGTGATTAGTGTGTTGCGGCTCGAACGTCTGGCGCGCTTTTATGGTGTGACGGTTGATCAGTTGTTGCCGCGCGATAAGCAACGAGAAGATGCTGCGCAACCAGGCACTGCTGCGCCAAAGAAGTTGCGCATCGATGTTGCCAAATTGTCTGCGCGTGAAGGCGATCAATTCAAGATGCTTGAGCGTCTTTTGCGAATGATCCAGGTTCAGCGACAAGACTTCAACGGCAAAGTGATTACTGTGCGTGCCAACGACACACGGGCAATTGCTGTGATGCTCGATGTGAGTATCGACGACGTGGGCACCAAACTGGCCGAACTCGACTTGCTGTTTGTGCCACCCAATGCAACTTGATGCTTCGTCCCACGGCGTTTATCTGCACATTCCGTTTTGCTCTAAACGGTGTGACTATTGTGCGTTTGCAACATTTACCGACCGCCATCATCTGACGGGTGAATATTTGCGCGCAATGCGCATCCATATCAACACTGTCGTGGCTCAGGGAATGCTTCCCGCAACGAGTGTGTTTGTGGGTGGTGGCACGCCAAGCATGGTGCCAGCCGAAGAGTTGGTTGCAGTAATACGAGAAATTCCACTGGCGCCGAATGCCGAAGTGACTGTTGAGTGCAACCCCGACAACATCACGCTTCAAATGATGCGCACATATCGAGATGGTGGAGTCAACCGAATCTCAATCGGTGTGCAGTCGACTGTGCCGCATGTATTGGCTGCGTTGGGCCGCACGCACGATCCGGAAAATGTGCGCCGATCGGTTGCGTATGTGCGCGAAGCAGGATTCACGACGTTTAATCTCGACATCATTTATGGTGCAGCAGGAGAAGCGGTTGCCGACTGGCGCACCACAGTGTCGGATGTTGTGGCGCTAGATCCACCGCATGTTTCGGCATACGGTCTCACCGTTGAAGCCAACACTCCATTGGCCACACAGCCAGAGCGACACCCCGACAACGATGACCAAGCCGACAAGTACGAACTTGTCGATGAATTGTTCGCGAGTAGTGGTCTAGTCAATTATGAGATTTCAAACTGGGCAAAACCCGGACACGAATGCAGGCACAACTATCTGTATTGGCTGCAGGGCAACTATGACGGTTTCGGTTGCGCGGCCCACGCACACAAAGACGGTCGCCGCTGGTGGAATGTGCGTACGCCAGACCGCTACATCGAGATGGTCAATGCGGGCGAAATCCCCGAATCGTCAAGTGAAATGCTCGACAGCGAGACGCGCAAACTTGAAGCATTGCAGTTGCTTGTGCGAGTGCGCGATGGTGTGCCACTAGACGCACTGAGCATGCAAGATCGAGAACTGATGAGCGACTTAATTACGCAAGTAGGTGACAGGCTTGTGCTGACGCGTGCTGGCCGTTTGATGGCGAATGAAGTGAGTTTGCGATTGCGGGTCGTCGCCTAAAACGGGTAGGCTTTCACGCAAGTAAGGGCGCGTAGCTCAGTTGGTTAGAGCACTACCTCGACATGGTAGGGGTCCCGGGTTCGAGTCCCGTCGCGCCCACTAGAGATCTAGAAAATGATGTTGGCAACGAGTGCCGCAACGACTCCGACCGCGCTGATGGCGATGGTAAGCACTTGAACGGTGTTGCGTCGAAGCAACTGATTCGTGTTGTGCGTATTCTCACTGCTCATCTTTGTCAAATCGAGCGTCAACTTTGGCAAAATCTGCTTCAACTGTGTCGAATCGTGCGCTGATCCACGATCGCAATTTGCTCAATTCGGCTTCGGTAGTTACTGCCAACATCATGACGTCGCCTCGCGTGGCAGGCTTTTTGGCATCTTCGGATGTGAGTTTGTATGTTGACATGGACGAACACTTACATATGTTGTGCTCTGGCTGTCAAGTACCAGCATTCTTGACAATGGCCTCAGACTCACGAGCTGCGGCCTTGTAAATGCCTTTGCTCATCAGCGACATCTCACTTCGACGGCGTTTGTCGTAGATAGTTGCCCGATCGGCATGCACTGATGCGTCGTCTGGGGCGGCCCAACCTGCAAGGTCGGCCAAATGGCATGCGAGGCGCAGATCGGTATCGGTCAACTCGAGCGCACGCTGCATCAATACATGTGCACCGCCTGCGAGGTGGGCGAGTTCTTGTGCCACAACAGCATCTGGTGCTGGCTTGAGTCGTGATGCTGCACCGTCCCACCATCCGCCATACAGTCGCCAAATATTGCGCACCACAAACTCTGGCTCGTCGTAGAACGGGCGCATGTATGGCTTGTCGAGAATGTGTTGAGGAACTTTGACTGAATGAATAATGGTGTCGAGATTTTCGCCCGCGTTCATCATGTCAATCACCTGAAACACCAGCGTTTCGAGCGATGTCGCGATGTCGTCAAGCACAGTGGCAATGCGCTTTTTGCCCTCAATTGGTAATCCGTGGGCGGGTAGTAACAACTCTGGACCTTGCGCAATCATGCGTCGCAATGCGGTTGCCCACTCGAGTGCATAGCGCTGAACTTTTTGTGGGTTGCCTGCATTTGGATAATTCCAAATCACGAAGTCGCCTGTAAACAGCCATTTCTTCTCAGGAATCCAACCCCACAGATGATCGTCTGTTTCGCCACGAGCATGATGAAACTCAACTGAAGTGTTTCCTGCCTGAATGGTGAGTTGATCGGAAAATGATTCGTCGGGACGCAGAGTTGCAAGCGGAAGAAATTGGTCTGCTTTTTCGCTTAGTGAGAGTGCCGCACTGAGGTTGCCCGTGTTTGGCTTCATGTCCGACTTGATGCCACCGAACTGACGTCTATTGATGCGCAGATTCCATTCGTTGGTAGCGGTGTAACGGTCAATGCGCTTCACGACGTTTTCATGACCAATTACATGAGGTGCTGGTGCACCTTTTGAAGCGGCATCGTTGGCAAAAGCGAAACTGCCACCGACGTGATCGGCATGACCGTGTGTGTAGACAAGAGTGGAGATGGGTGATGTGCGCC